>NHDJ01000080.1 GCA_002167265.1 Verrucomicrobia bacterium TMED56
TGCTGATGGCTGGATCTATCGATTGACTATCCTCGCCAGCAAACATCATATGCAAAAAATTCTCGCAATAATTATGATTTGAGTCGAGGACAGGTATACTATCCCCTTTTAAAAAGCGAAATCTACTCGCAGCCACTAAAGGAAGTGCTGCAAGAATTAATGTGGCAGTCTCTTCAAAGGACTCAACATCTGCCGGACGGGTATTTGTACTAAGTTGAGGAAAACTGCCCCCCAATGCTTGGAGAGCAGCACCCAGCACTCCCATGGGGTGAGCTTGTTTAGGCATAGATTCAATAACTGACTGCACTTCTAAAGGAAGAGTAATTTTAGTAGAAACCTTCTGGGTAAATTCGTTCATTTCTGAAGAGGAAGGTAGTTCGCCATTAAATAAAAGCTGACATGCTTCTAAGAAATTAGACTTCTCCGCCAATTCAGCTATGTCATAACCTCTGTATCTGAGAATACCCTTGTCGCCATCTATGAAAGTTATTTTGCTTTCACAAGATCCCGTGTTTCCATATCCATCATCAAATGTAATATATTTACTGTCTTTTCTTAGAGAGCTAATATCCAGAGCATGCTCATCCTCAGTTCCTGAAATTACATTTAAAGAGAAATCTTGATCGTCGATAGTTAGGTTCGCTAGTTTGGACATTTTAGGGGTATGTTGGGGGGGGAAATATCCTTTCTGTCAACCTTAGACCACTTTTTCAAGAAAGTTCCTATACAATTGCAATCCTTTTTCTTGGCTCTTTTCAGGATGGAATTGAGTGGCCACACAATTTCCACTGTAAATGCCACTGATAAAATCGTAACCATAGGAGGTCTTAAAGGTAGTAAGATTATCTGAAACTTGCTGAATGTGATAACTATGCACGAAGTAAAACTGGTCTCCCCCAGTAAGTCCTCTTACTAGTGGATTATTTTGTACTTTATCCCAATAGACCCCGTTCCACCCCATATGCGGGATTTTATATTCTATTCCAAGCCTGAAGCGCTTAACTTTACCATCGAATAAACCCAGTCCTTTTCGACTACCTTCTTCAGAAGAGCAGAACAAAACCTGTAATCCTAAACAAATCCCAAAATAAGGCTTATCTTCAGCAATCCATTTTTTTATCAAATTATCCAGACCAGTTTGCTTCAAACTGCCCATACACTGGTCAAATGTGCCTTGGCCAGGAAATACTAATGCGTCCACCTCGTCCGCATCTTTGGAAACATGAATTAACGAGACCTCCGCACCTAAATGCTCGAATGCTTTAACCACGCTTTTTAAATTGCCGGTTCCATAATCAATAACCCCTACCTTCTTCATAAAGCTAGATCGAAAAAAGATCCGATTATTTAGACAATGTACCCTTTGTTGAAGGAACTTGGCCTGCCAATCTTGGCTCTATATTTGTCGCCATATCCAATGCTTTTGCAAATGCCTTGAAGATTGCCTCTGCTACATGGTGCGGTTCAGCTCCATGTTCTAATCGGATATGAAGGTTGCAAGCTACTTCATTGGCAAAAGCCTGAAAAAATTCTTTGAATAAGTTAATATTAAAATCCCTAACCTGAGGATTTAAGCACTCCACTTGGTAAACTAAATAGCCTCGATTGCTTAGATCTAAGGCAACAGTGGCTAAAGTTTCATCCATTGGCAGGAGAAAGAAACCATACCTTTTAATTCCGGATTTATCACCCAGAGCTTCTCTTACAGCTTGCCCCATCGCAATACCCATGTCTTCAACCAAATGATGGTAATCAACTTCTAAGTCACCATTTGCCTCAACATTAAGATCGAAAAATCCATGTTTAGCAAAAAGCTGAAGCATATGATCTAGAAATGCAATACCTGTAGAAATTTTTGACTTCCCGCTTCCATCCAAGTCCAAACTAAAGGAAATTTTTGTTTCCGATGTGTCTCTTGTAATTTTAGCTTCTCTCATCTTTTCCATTCATTGATTGATTCATAGAGGATATCCATATGCTCAGATGTGCCAATACTGATTCTTATCTTTGAATCGGTCAATCGATGATTAGAGAAGTGGCGAACATGAATATTTTTGTTTTGTAGAAATTCAAAAAGGGCGAAGGCAACTTCTTCACTTGAATTGCCTTTAGAATCAATAGGTTCTGTAAATATAAAATTTGCTTGGCTTTCGATAGTCCGCCAACCGAGTTTGGAAAAAAATAGATTTGCCCTGTCCCTCTCTGCTAAAACTTTCTGGCGGCAGGCTTCGAAATATATATTGTCTGTTAGGGCGGCATGGGCGGCTACCTGTGCCATTTTATCCAAATTATAGACTTCTCGCACACCATCTAGAAGGTCAATGACTTCTGGATGTGCCAATGCATAACCGACTCTTGCTCCCGCAAGAGAGTAGGATTTCGACAGAGTCCTAGTAATTACAATATTTTTTGCCTGCTTAAGTAAAGGTATAGAATTATAGGTTGCAAAATCAGCATATGCCTCGTCTATGACTAAAATTGCGTTTATCTGATTAGCTATCCTTAAGATTTCATTTTGGTCAAATGAACGACCACTTGGCGCATGTGGGTTCGTAAGAAAAAACAAATTCACCTTACTCGCTATTACCTCATCAACTGGAAGAAGGAATTGATCATCCTTAAAGCTAACTTTTTCTAGGCGACTACCCTGTAATGATGATAAAATAGGATATAAGGAATAACTTGGCTCAAGCATGCCTAGAGGTCGCGCTGAATCTGCAAATGTACGAACGCAAAGGTTGAGCAAATCATCGGAACCATTTCCTACAATAACTTGGTTGCCGGACAAATTATGTTTATTTGCGATTAAATTTCTTAAATCTCGAGAGTGAGGATCTGGGTATAAATTTAAATGTGTTATCTCATTTAAAACAGTTTCAGAAACTGTGGGACTCGGAGGGAAGGGGTTTTCATTGGTGTTCAGTTTGATTAAGCCTTTTAAGCTCGGTGGTTGAAAACCGGGAACATAAGCTTTTCTGGAAAGAATCGCGGAAGATACAAACTTCGATAAATCTTTACTCACCTTCTTCATCTACTTTCAGGCGAAGAGAGATTGATTTTCCATGGGCGTCCAATCTTTCCATTTCTGAAAAGAGAACTGCGGATTCTTTTGCTTTGGCGACGCTTTTTGGATCATAGCAAATAATACTAGTTCGCCTGAAAAAATCTTCTATTCTTAAACCAGACGAAAATCTTGACGACCGACCAGTCGGTAAAACATGGCTGGGTCCAGCTACAAAATCTCCTAAGGCAGTGGCAGAAAAATGGCCAAGCAATAATGCTCCAGCAGTTGTAATGTTCTTCTGTAAATAACTGATCACCTGATTCTCGACTTGTAATTCCAAATGTTCAGGAGCAATAAAATTGGCAAGATCGACCACTTCTTTAAGATCATGTGCATAAGCGGCAAAAAAACCTATTTTAAGAATTTTCAAAACTGCTTCTTTATGGCCAAGATGCCCGACTTGATTATTTATTTCCGAGGCAATACTCTTAAACATAGATTCCTCGGTGAAAATTAAATAAATTTTTTCTTTGCCAGAGCCGTGTTCTGCTTGAGCCAATAAAGCAGCCGCCACAAAGGAAGGATTTGATGTCTTGTCAGCAATAACCATTACCTCACTGGGCCCTGGCAATAAGTCAATACCAGTTACTCCAAAAACCTGCCTTTTAGCTTCGTTGACATAGGCATTTCCGGGACCATATATTTTGTCGACAGGTGTAATTGTTTCGGTTCCATGAGCCAAAGCACCTATCGCTTGAGCCCCACCAATTTTGTAAACTTCTTGAACACCAAGTAATTGCAAAGCTGCGAGAAGTTCTGAAGCAATTGAACCGTCTTCATTCGGAGGGGTTGCAACAACTATTTCTTCAACTCCAGCAACTTTTGCAAGTGTGACAGTCATGACAACGGTTGAGACCAAAGGCACATTGCCTCCAGGTATATAAATTCCTACTCTTCGAATAGGGTAATAATTTTCGCCAACGGTTGCCCCGTGAAGATTTTTGCTTTTCCAATCTTCTGGTAAATTCTGCCGATGAAAAATCGATACATTTTCAATAGCTTCTTCAATTGCTTTTCGTTGTCGGGCCTCAAGAGATGCGTTTGCTGATTCGAATTCAATACCAGAAACCATAAGATCGGACTCTTTTAAACTTGCTTTATCATAGAGCAAGGTCCTTTCAATAAGTGCTCGATTCCCATGGTTTTTGACATCTTCTAGAATTTCAGTGACCAAACTGATAAGATTTTTGTCCACAATTGAAGAAGCACTAAAGCGTTCCAGATCTTTGAGCGTATCAGAATTATAACTTTGGTAGTTTAAATTAATATCCACTAAATTCACTACTCCCATTCAATTGTGCTGGGGGGTTTCGAACTTATATCATAAACAACTCTATTTGCTCCTTTTACTTCATTTATGATTCTATTCGATACATTTCTTAAAAACGAATCAGGTAGTTTTGCCCAGTCAGCTGTCATTGCATCTGAACTTGTAACTGCCCTGAGACAAATGACATTTTCGTAAGTACGCTCATCTCCCATTACCCCAACACTCCTGACAGGAAGAAAAACGCAAAATGCCTGCCACAATTTATGATAAAGTTTACAGTTAAAAAGTTCATCAATAAAAATATGGTCTGCTTCTCTTAAGATTCGAAGGCGGTGCCGGGATAAATCACCCACTATTCGAACTCCTAAACCTGGACCCGGAAAGGGATGTCTCATTAGAACAGATTCGGGCAATCCGAGTTCGCGACCTAAATTTCTGACCTCATCTTTAAATAATTCCCGAAGAGGCTCGAGAAGTTTAAGCTTCATTTTTTTGGGCAAGCCCCCAACATTGTGATGGCTTTTAATTAACGCAGCAGGATTGCCACCAACTGGAACACTTTCTATAACATCAGGATATAAAGTACCTTGTGCCAGATAATCAACATTTCCCAACTTACTGACTTCTTTATCAAAGACCTCGATAAATGTTTTACCGATGATTTTTCTTTTTCTTTCAGGATCTTTTATTCCACGAAGTTTACTTAAAAACAAAGCTCCGGCTTTTACTACGCGTAACTGTCCAGGAATATTTTCCTTGAATAAGGTTTTTACTTGTTCACGCTCATTCAACCTAAGCAGACCATTATCCACAAATATACAAGTCAACTGCTTGCCGATGGCCTTGTGTATTAGTGCTGCAGCAACCGAAGAATCAACTCCACCACTTAATCCAAGAATAACTTTATCATTTCCGACATNCTNCTTGATTTGAGTAATCGAGGATTGCAAAAAATCCCCCATACCCCAATCCCCCTCGCACCGACATACTCCAATAAGAAAATTCGAAATGATTTCTCGGCCTTTTTCNGAGTGTTCTACCTCTGGGTGAAATTGNAGTCCGTAAAATTTTCTTTTTGGATCGGCAATCGCCGCAAANGAAGAGTTTTCAGTTTTTGCAAGTGCATGAAAGCCATTGGGTAAATCTGTTAGGCAATCGCCATGAGAATTCCAAACTGATAAATTTGTCTCCAGANCCTTAAAGAGTATTCCTTTACGCTGAATGGACAAATTNCCTCTACCGTACTCCCTTCTCTCGCTCGACTTTACCTTTCCACCAAGCATTTTACCCATCAATTGCAAACCATAGCAAATTCCCAAAATAGGAATATTAAGCTTAAAAATTTGAGGATTCGGCTTCGGTGATTTGTGTGAAAGAACGCTTGCCGGGCCGCCTGACAAAACAATTCCAACCGGGTTAAGTTTACGAATCTCTGCAACCTTGGAATCAAAAGGCAGAACGCACGAGAAAACATTTGCCTCTCTTATCCTACGGGCAATTACCTGAGTATATTGAGAACCAAAATCTAGAACTACGATAGTCTGTGGCATATTAATTTTAAACTGTTATCTTTATACTAAATTAACAAAAGCAAACAAACACCAATAATTCTCTTAGGAAATTGGTATTAAAAAGGGCAGGAGCTAATCTCTGCCGAAATATATTTTGTTGAACAGGAAGAAACTACTTCGAAGCTTCTTCTGAGTCCGAGGTTTCTTCAGGCTTCTTATTACTAGACTCCGCAATTGCTTCAGGGGCAGAATCTTGCTCTTTAGTCTCGGTATCGCCAGAAGTTTCTTTCTCTTCAGAAACATCTTCAGCTTTTTTTGACTCAGTACTATCCTTAGTCTCTGAATTTGTTTGATCTAAGATNTCTTGTGATTCAGTTTCTTCAACGGATTCAGAAGTGGCAACTATAGAAGGATCCTCCTTAGTAGCCTCAGATGTGTTTTCAGAGTCTTCTTTTTCATCAACTGTCACATCTACATTTTCAGTAGGTGTTTTTTCAGTTTTTTTAGCAGTTTTTTTGCTTTTCTTTTTCNTCTTAGATTCCGGTTCAGCAACAAACTCAATCAATGCCATTTCCGAGGCATCTCCAAGACGCGGTAAAGCAAGCTTGTAGATACATGTNTAGCCACCTTGACGATTAAGAAATTGTTCAACTAGTTCATCAAAAAGCTTTTGAGTGGCACTTTTACTCCTCAGCCTAGACATCGCCAACCTGCGATAGTGAATTTTCTTTGCGGTATCTTGAGCCAGATGAGCCTTTTTTGCTAAAGTTATAATCTTTTCAATAGTTGGCCTCAAGGCTCTCGCTCGGGCAAGGGTAGTCTTGATNCTTCCGCTTTCTATTAGCGAGCAACAAAGGTTTGCGAGCATGGAAGCACGATGGGCCGTTTTAACTCCTAATTGGTGGTTATGTTTGCGATGTCTCATCGTAAGGATTTCCTAATAATAACTTTTTTATGCAGTTTCCAACAAACGGCTTTCAAATTTCATGCCTAATGACAAGCCTAGTTGTTCTAGTTTTGCCTTAATTTCGTTCAGCGATTTTTTTCCAAAATTTCGGTATTTCAGCATTTCAGGCTCACTTTTTGTCGCTAGTTCTCCAACAGTGGTAATATTAGCATTGTTNANACAGTTTGCGGCACGAACNGAAAGCTCNATCTCATTTACGCTCATACTGAGAAGATTGCGAAGACGGTTTTGCTCTTCACTTACCTCTTTGGAATGACTTTCAAATTCAATTTGCTCTTCGCTAATTTGATCAAAAACATCCAAGTGATGCCGTAAGATTGCAGCAGATTGTTTGAGTGCGTCATCCGGTGAGATNCTTCCATCAGTAGTAACCTCAAGAAGTAATTTATCATAATCAGTCATTTGACCAACACGCGTGTTTTGTACCTCATATTTAACCAACTTTACAGGACTGTACAACGCNTCGACATTAATCATACCAATTGGTTGGTCATCTGTTTTACTATCTTCTCCTAAGCAAAAACCTCTTCCAACTGTTACGATCAATTCACCGGTAATTTGTAATTTTCGGTCAGTAGTTAGAATGATTTGCTCTGGGTTGATAATTTCAATTCCTTCGGCTGGTGCAATATCGCCGGCAGTAATCTCNCCTTCTTTTTCGACTTCTATTGATAAGGTTACAGGCTCAGCTTTATGACTTATTACCAAAACCTTCTTAAGATTTAAGACAATATCTGTAACATCTTCAACGACTCCGTCAATACTCTGAAATTCGTGCTGTACCCCCTCAAGNTTTAATGAAGAAATCGCAGCACCTTCAATTGAACTCAAAAGGACACGACGAAAGGCATTACCGATAGTGTGTCCATATCCAGATTCAAAGGGATCTGCGATAAACTTTGCATAGGTGTCGGTAGAGGTTTCCTCTTCCTTTACCAATCGATTGGGTAGTTCAAACTTTCCTAGTCTAGTGGCCATGATTTATTGTATTAATGTTTATAAAAATTTAGCGGCTGTAGAATTCAACCACCAGTTGTACATTGATGCTTTGCTCAAGTTCATCAGATTCGGGAAAACGGGTGACAGTTCCCTGTAAGGAATCTGCATTTACATCTACCCAAGGAGGAGCAGGGTGATATTGAGCNCCTTCAAGATTACGAGTGGCAAGCTGCCTTGAAGAGGTTTTTTCACGAACTCCAATTTCATCGCCAACAGAAACAGCAAAGCTTGAAATATCTACTTTTTTCCCATTCACCAAAATATGACCATGATTTACATACTGTCGTGCGGCTTTTCTGGTTTTGGCAAAACCCAAACGATAAACGACATTGTCTAACCTAGTTTCAAGAAGGGTAAGAAAAACTTCCCCAGTNACACCTTGCTTCCTTTTGGATTTCTCAAAAAGGTTTCGAAACTGTTTTTCAGTTAAACCATACAGCATTCTAAGTTTTTGTTTTTCTAATAAACCTCCACCATAATCACTGACCTTACGGCGGAAATTTGGGCCGTGTTGACCTGGCGGATAAGTTCTTCTTTCGAAAGCCTTATTAGCAGGGAAGATCGCCATTCCAAAACGACGATTTATACGAGTTGTTGGTCCTGTATATCTAGACATAATTTGTAAATTAAATAGTTTGGTGCAGGAAAACTTCTACACTCTCCTGCGTTTGGGTGGACGACATCCGTTATGAGGAACTGGAGTAACATCGATTATTGTGGAAACAGTGAATCCTAAGCTTTGCAAAGCGCGGATCGCTGAATCGCGACCCATACCTGGACCTTTAACCTTCACGACAACCTCTTTCATTCCGTGAGACATGGCTACCTTGCCTGCATCCTGAGTTACTACTTGAGCAGCATAAGCGGTAGATTTCCTTGACCCTCTAAAGTTGCATTTTCCAGAACTTGACCAAGAGATCACATTACCTTTCATATCAGAAAAGGAGACTTTGGTATTATTGAAGGTGGCAACAATAAAACAAATTCCTGATGATATATTTTTACTACCCTTAGCTTTTCGAACTTTTACTTGTTCTATATTGGCACCAAGTAAATCAGCGGCGGTTTCTTCTTTTTTCTTTGTTGCCTTATCATCTACAGAATCACTCTTTTCACTGGCATCAGAATCAGTTGCATCTAACACCTCTTCTTTTTTGGAAGCTTTTGATTTTACTTCTTTTTTCTTTGATGCCTTATCATCAACAGAATCACTTTTCTCGCTGTCAGCGGAATCAGTAGCCTTAACTACCTCATCTTTTGGGGAAGATTTTGGCTTTTCATCTTTTTCTTCCTCAGATTTGGAATTTTCTTCGCTCATAGTAATTGTCTAACTTTTTCTAACAACACCAACGGTTTTTCTTCCGCCCTTCCGTGTTCGTGCATTTGTGATCGTTCTTTGGCCACGGACTGGTAAACCTCTTTGATGCCTTAAACCACGGTAACATCGGATACTTTGCAAACGCTTTAGATTATTTGTCACAGATCTCCTCAAATCTCCCTCCACCATAATTTTGTTATCGATGATGTAGTTGGTGATTAGGCTTAATTCTTGTTCGCTGAGTTCTTGTGCTCTACGATCTGGATCTATCTCAACTGCCTCCAAAATCTCTTTCGAGCGAGTTGGACCAACACCATAAATATACTGAAGAGAATACTCCACTTTTTTTCGGTTTGGTATATCAACACCTAATAATCTTGCCATAATTTTTTTCTCCTAATTTAAGATAAATGTTTTAATTCCAAGGCTTACGAAACCGAGAACAAAAAGTGCCCCAGCGATTAACAAAAGGGGACGCCACTGTGCCTCGAAATCTTTAAGTTCTAATGATTCAATTCCTTGTCCGCTATTTGAGGATCTTCCTTTGATGCGTCCCTTTCTTAAAAACCCGTCATAATGACGCTGGAGTAAAAAAGTTTCGATTTGACGCATCGTGTCGAGTACGACACCGACTATGATCAACATTCCTGTCCCGCCAAAAAATGTGGCGACATTATAAGAAACATTCGCAGTTTTAAAAATTAGATCTGGAAAAACTGCAATGATGGTTAGGAAAATAGAACCCGCCAAAGTCAGACGAGTCATAACAAAATCTAAAAACTTTGCAGTGTGATCACCGGGGCGAACTCCAGGAACATAGCCCCCGTTTTTCTTTAGATCATCAGCTATTTGAACTGGTTTGAACATTATTGAAACCCAAAAGTAACTGAATACGAGGATTAATCCGCCATAAACGATATAATAAAACCATCCTCTACTTGCAAAAGCATTTGCAAGATCAATCGCCCAATCCTGCTCGGTAGCAGCACCGAGCGTCCGCAACAACTGTGCAGGGAACATTAAAATTGCACTTGCGAAAATTACCGGCATTACCCCTGCGTAGTTTACCTTTAAAGGAAGAAAAGAACTCTGGCCTCCGAAAACTTTCCGACCAACCATTCTTTTAGCATATTGGACAGGTATTTTTCGTTGTGCTTGCGTAACTGCAATGATACCAGCGACCACAATTAAAAATAGACCCACCATGAGCAGACCTTTTACAATTGCCAAGTCATCATTATCTTGTGCTAAAAATACTAAGGCATAAGCATCGGAAAGTGCCTTGGGTAAGTCGGCCAAAATTCCCACAGTTATTAACAGGGAAATTCCATTGCCGATTCCGCGTTGAGTTATTTGTTCTCCCAACCACATCAGGATCAAAGACCCAGTAGTTAAAAATATTATTGTCGTAACTAAAAATAGGGTTGGGGAAGTAGCTATAACAATCGAACCCAATGGACTACCGTCTAAACCAATGTCTGCGGGATTAAAACCTTGAATGAGGCTTCCAGGACTGTCCCTAAGAGCGACTGCAAGCAAACCACCTTGCACCAGACAAATGAAAATGGTCAAATAACGAGTGTACTGAGCAATTTTTTGTCTGCCAGGCTCGCCTTCTTGTTGGAGTCTTGCTAATGTAGGGAAAACTGCTCCCATAAGTTGCATTATGATGGACGCACTAATGTATGGCATTATTCCTAAAGCAAATAAAGCACCGTTGAGCAAAGCCCCTCCTGTAAACATATTATAAAAGCCCAATATGTCATTTCCATCAGACTCGGTTCTTTCTNACTCGCGAAGTTCGAAGAATTCTTTNATGGGTGCAGGATCAACNCCNGGAAGTGGAATNTTTGCACCGACTCTTGCAATAAACAGCAACGCCAAAGTAAAGAAAATCTTTTGACGAAGTTCTGGAATTTTTAAAGAGTTTGTGAATGCTGAAAGCATGAAATTTAAATAAATTATTCTTTAATAGAACACTCGCCACCAGCTGCTTCGATTTTTGCTTTAGCTGTCTTGGAAATCTTATCTACTTTTACTTTGAGCGGCTTGGTGACTTCTCCATCTCCAAGAAGTTTTACAATAGACGCATTCGAACGAACTAAACCAGCTGATTTTAATGAATCCAAATCTACTACATCATGATCAAGACGATCCAAATCCGAAAGATTGACAATTGCATAGGGTGTTTGGAATCGAGTTTGGTTGAAACCTCTTTGTGGAAGTTTTCTGAAAAGTGGCATTTGTCCACCCTCGAAGCCAGCCCGCAAAGAATATCCGGATCGAGCACCAGCTCCTTTATGTCCACGACAACATGTTTTGCCATGACCATTCCCTTCGNCACGACCAAGACGTTTTTTCTCGCGATTTGATCCTTTCGGTAAATTTGATTCTTTCATTTTAATCAGAATAATGCGACTACTTTGAAATATTTTCCTCAACAACAGGTTGTTCGATATTNTTGCGAGTGTAAGATGGTCCAAGTACTTTTTCTCCCCTAATGTCGGAAATTTGAGTTGCAGTCCGCAACTGNAACAGACCGTCCATTGTAGCNGAAACTACTGAAAGGTGATTGTTGGATCCAAGAGACTTAGACAAAACATTTTTTATACCTGCAGCTTCCAGAACAGCCCGAACTCCACCACCAGCAATAATACCAGTACCCAATCTAGCCGGACGAAGCATTACTTTTCCACCATCGTGAGTTCCGAGCACTGGATGAGGTAANGTATCTCCAGAAATTGAAACAGGACGCATTGCCTTTTTAGCTTGATCAGTACCTTTGCGAATCGCATCAGGAACCATTTGAGCCTTTCCATATCCAAATCCAACATTTCCATCTTGGTCCCCAACGACAACTAGAGCCGCAAAGCTGAATCTTCTACCTCCCTTTACGACTTTAGCACAGCGATTAATGTGTACAACCTTTTCAAAAAGCTCNGGTTCTCCATCATCAATGGGTTCAGGACCTTTCTTTTTCGATGAATTTCTATTTCTCATAATTAAAATTTAATTTTGTTGCTGCGGAGTGCCTCAGCAAAGGTTTTAACACAACCNTGATATTTGCGACCGGCACGATCAAACACTATAGTCTTGGTCCCATTTTTGGATAAAATCTCTCCGAANGCTGTTCCAATTTTTTCTGCACCAGCAACATTAGGNAGGAGTGATTTATAATCAGTATTATTAGTAGAAATAGATGCGAGAGTCTGACCATTTTCGTCATCTATGCACTGAGCATGAATGTTTTTGTTACTAAAGTAGACAGTTACTCGAGGTCGNNCTGCTGTGCCATTTACTTTTTTGCGAATTCTCCAACGACGTTTTTGAGCGAGTTCTCTTTTTTTAAANAAATTCATGATTTANATCCTAAGCTAAATTAAGCAGATTTCTTTCCTTCCTTACGACGCACATAATCACCAACAATGCGGACACCCTTCCCTTTGTATGGCTCAACAGGATAATAATTTTTGATCTCTGCTGCGAGTTGACCCACTTTTTGCTTGTCTGCACCCTCAACATGTATTTTCACATTATCTGAGACTTGCACTGAAACTCCTTCCGGAATTGGGTGTTCAATTGGATGAGAATATCCTAATTCTAAATCAATAACATTCCCCTTGGTTGTTGCCCTAAATCCTACGCCTTCTATTAATAAATTTTTAGAAAAGTTTTTGGATACCCCTTCTACCATATTTGCAATCAATGCACGAGTGGTACCAAATATGGCCTTTGCATTCCTTGAATCCTCAGACTGCTTAACGGTAATGACATTATCTTCAAAAGTAACATCAACAAGTTCAGAAATAGCTTGAGTAAGCTCCCCTTTCGGACCTTTAACATTTATGCTTCCATCAGCAACAGTGACTTCAACCCCTGCTGGAACGGTTACGGGTAATTTTCCTATTCTACTCATAGTAAAAGTGGTTCACCAAACGCTGCAAAGCAACTCTCCTCCAAGTTTATTTTTCCTTGCGGACCGATCATCCATGATACCTTGAGGTGTACTTAGAATCGAGATGCCAAGACCTCCTAATACCCGTGGTATTTCACGATATCCACAATAAGACTTTCGGCCTGGTTTACTAATACGGGAAATTCCACGAATAGCATGTTCCCCGCCAACATATTTGAGATGTATTTCTAGTTGTTTAATTCCAGAATCAGACTTTATCTCATTAAACTTACTGACAAATCCTCTGACCTGCAGTATGGAAGCAATTCCAGATCGTAGATTTGAATGCGGGTATTGACAGGTAGATTTTCCTGCATTTCCGGCATTACGAATAACGGTTATAAAATCGCCAATAGTATCGTGTACGGACATCGTAGTTAGAATAAATTAAGGGTTACCAAGAAGATTTGATCACACCAGGCATCTTACCTTGAAGAGCAAGTTCCCTGAAAGAAATCCGTGAAAGTCCAAATTTTCGGATTGTTGCCCTGGGNCGACCAGTGAGGGTACAACGGTTAACTAACCTGACAACGGAGGAATTTTTTGGAAGCTTATCGAGTTTGGCCTGTGCCATGTAAAAGTTTTCTTCACTGGTATTGGGGTCAGCAAGAATTTTTTTCAACTCNGCTCTTTTGGAAGCATAACGAGAAACTAGCTTCTCNCGCTTTTTATTTCTATAAATTACAGATTTCTTTGCCATGATTGTAAATGATTTAGGCAGCNGCCTGATCGTTGGAAGATGAAGAGTGTTTGCGAAAAGGCATGCCGAGGAGTTTTAAAAGTTCTGTTGCTTCTTCGTCATTTTTGGCAGAAGTGACGATAGAAATATCCATTCCGATATTAACTCGTTGTCTCTCAACATTGATTTCTGGAAAAATACTATGGTCGGTTATTCCAAGAGTGTAGTTTCCCTGTCTATCCAATTTNGTTGGAACACCTCTAAAGTCCCTGATNCTCGGGAGAGATATTGCGATCAAACGTAAAAGGAATTCCCACATGTTGTTTCCTCGNAGAGTAACTTTTATACCTACTGGCATACCTTGCCTGAGTTTAAAATTTGAAACACTCACTTTAGCTTTTACAACTACGGGTGCTTGACCGGCCAAGGAAGCTATATCTTTTCGAAGTTCCTGAATGCCATTCTTATCCATTTCCGCCCCGAATGAGCTGTTGATAACAACTTTTTCAATTTTAGGNACTTGATGAATGTTCTTGTAGTCTCCCGATTTTCTGAGAGCAGGGACGACATCCTCGAGNTATGTGNTTTTAAGTGCTGGTAAGCTCATTATAAATATATGATTTAAGCTTTTCTAATATTGGAGTAGTGAATGGGCGCTTCCCTCTCAACTATAGCTCCTTGTGGGTTATCCTGNGTTTTGCGTTCGTGTTTTTTTGTCATATTTACGCCTTCTACTAGAACCCTGTTTTTATCGCGCATGACTTGCAGAATCTTTCCCTTATTACCCTTGTCATCTCCGGTAATTACAACTACTTCATCACCTTTCTTTAGTTTATTTGACATTTTACAATACCTCCGGAGCTAAAGAAATAATTTTCATATATTTTTGACGGAGTTCCCTGGCAACTGGACCGAAAATTCGTGTACCCTTNGGGGTTCCATCATTGTTTACTAATACAACTGCATTCTCATCAAAGCGAAGGTAACTGCCATCAAGCCTTCTTAATGCTGATTTTGTTCTTACGACAACTGCACGGACAACAGTACCTTTTTTGACCGACGCCTCCGTNGTGCTTTCTTTGACATGGCAAACGATAATATCACCAACTGAAGCAGTCTTCTTATTCTGACCAATTCTTCGGATCATCCTGACCTTTTTTGCACCAGTATTGTCTGCAACTTCTAACCTACTAAGTAATTGTATCATAATAACCTCACAGGGTTGGAGCTTTTTCCAAAATTTCTGTGACCCTCCATCGCTTTAACTTACTGATTGGGCGAGTTGCCATGATTCTTACTTTATCCCCAACATTGGAATCATTGCTGTCATCATGGACATGCACAGTTGTTTTGCGGCGAATTTCTTTTTTGTATAGAGGGTGCGGAATTTTGTATTCATAGACAACTTTAATGGATTTTTCTCCAGTCTTTGATCGAACAACTCCAATAAGTTCTTTTCTATTATTTCTAGTATCTTCCTCAGTCATGGTCTTATCAGTTTGNAGTTTTTACAACATTGAGTTGCTTAATCTTAGTGAGTAATCTTGCTCGATCACGCCGCAATTGCTTGATTACATGGGGGCGCTCAACCTGCCCAGTTTGTTTACGAACTTGAAGTTTTAGAAGCTCCTCTCCGAATTCGCGCAGCTTTTTGTTTAACTCCGGAAGGGACAAATCATTAATTTCTGACATCTTCATGATTGAAATTCAGTTAGAATGAAGATTGGCGTGTAACCAAACGACAACGGAAAGGTAGTTTAGAATCGGCCAACCCCAGAGCTTCCCTAGCAAGGGAGANTGAGCAACCTGCAATTTCAAATAGAACATGACCTGGCTTAATGACGGCAACCCAATGATCNACAGGACCCTTACCTTTTCCCTGCCTAGTTTCAGCTGGCTTTTTTGTAACGGGTTTGTGAGGAAATACGCGAATCCANACTTTTCCCTTTCTTTTGAGATGTCTATTTATAGCTACTCGAGCAGCTTCAATTTGATTGGATGTCATCCGCCCACGGGAAAGAGTTTGGATGCCAAATTCTCCAAAGGAAACCGTGTTACCGCGAGAGGCGACTCCGCGGACACGACCTTTGTGTACTTTCCTATATTTAGTTCTTGCTGGTAGTAATTTAGGCATGGCAATAAAATTTAGAAAAGTTTATCTTCTTCTTTAAGGCAAATCCAACACTTGATACCGATTATCCCGTAGACTGTATTTGCTTCAACTAAACCATAGTCAATATTCTCCCTCAGAGTATGTAATGGCACGCGTCCTTCCCGAAGTTGTTCCGTACGGGCAATATCAGCACCAGCTAATCGACCGGCACATTGGATACGAATCCCCTCTGCACCCATAGACATTGTGGTTTGAACTGCTTTTTTCATGGCTCTGCGGAATGCTATTCTTCTTTCCAATTGCAAGGCTACATTCTCTGCAACAAGCGAGGCTACTAAGTCGGGCTTCTTAATTTCTTGAATTTCCAACCGAATATCTTTTCCGGCTGTCTTGTTTAAAGCGTCCTTCAGAGAATCCAACTCCTGTCCTTTTCTACCAATTACGATGCCCGGACGAGCAGTCCAAATAGTTACGCGCGTCCGTGNTGAAGCTCTTTCAATAACTATTCTTGGTACAGAAGCATAGCGTAGTTTTTTCTCTAGGAAACCTCGGATTAAATTATCCTCCTCAATAAACTTGGAATAATCGTTTTTATTTGCATACCAACGAGCACTCCAATTACGTCTAACACCAAGACGAAAACCGATTGGATTTACTTTTTGTCCCATAATATTATCCTTCGTCAGTTAAGGTTATTCTTAAATGACTCATTCTTTTTTTGTAAGGATGAGCTGAGCCACGGGCACAAGGACGAAATCTTTTAAGTGCTGGACCTTCCTCAACNATAGCCTCATGAACATATAAATCATCTGCATTTAAGTTGTTATTGTTTTCAGCATTCGCCATCGCAGACTGCAAAGTTTTTGATAAAAGGCGGGCTGCCTTTCGAGGAATGTATTTCAACAACGATACAGCTTCACCCGCTTTTCGACCGGGTAAAGTGCGTGCGACTTCTCTAGCTTTTTTAGGAGAAATTCTGGCGTATTTTGAATAAGCTTTAACTTGCATCTTAAATTACTTTTGAGTGTGGGGATTGTGCGACTTAAAGGTACGGGTTGCCGAAAACTCTCCAAGTTTATGCCCAACCATGTTTTCAGTTACATAGACAGGAAGAAAACCCTTGCCATTGTGCACAGTAAAATTCAATCCAACGAAATCTGGTGTAATGGTTGATTTTCTTGACCATGTCTTGATCGGCTTGCGATCGCTGTTTTCCTGAGCCTTGATTACCTTTTTCATTAAACTTGGCTCAACATAGAAACCTTTTTTTATGGATCTTGTCATGAGAGAAACTACTTGATACGCCGACCATTTCGACGAACAAGAATTTGAGAATTTGAGGGTTTGGATTTTTTACGAGTAGGAAATCCTTTGGATAACTGACCCCATGGAGAAGACGGATGACCTCCACCTGAAGTCCTTCCTTCACCGCCGCCCATCGGGTGATCGACCGGATTCATAGCGACGCCTCTTACTCTGGGCCGGCGTCCGAGCCAACGGCTTCTTCCAGCTTTGCCAATCGTTGATTTTTGATGACTTCCATTGCCAACTGCACCAATCGTGGCGAGGCAACTAGATTTAACTAATCTAATCTCACCACTAGGAAGTTTTAGGGAAGCATCCGCACCGTCAATGGAAATTAACCGCACACCGGATCCTGCTGTACGAGCAATTTTCGCACCAGCACCAGGTAACATTTCAACACAATGTACCTTGGTTCCTAAAGGTATATGTGCCAATGGCATAGAATTACCAACTTTAAAGTCAATTTTAGTATNAGATGAAAGTAATGTGTCACCTATACTAACTCCTTCGGGAGATAAAATGTAGGTTTTTTCTCCATCTGGATACTCTAAGAGAGCAAGATGTGCTGTTCTATTTGGGTCGTACTCCAAATCAATAATCTTTGCACTTTCACCAAATTTATTTCTTCTAAAATCAATCGTGCGGTAGAGACGCTTGTGCCCACCACCTCTTCTGCGGGAAGTTATTCTTCCGTATGTATTTCTACCCTTCTTACGATGATGACCTTTGGTAAGAGCTTTTTCTGGGCGCTTTTTAGAAAGTTCTACTTTATTTTTCAAGTAAAACCTGCCGGAAGGTGTAATTGGTTTTTGTTGAAGTATTGGCATTTTATCTAATTCCTATGCAAGGTCGATGGCATCACCTGATTTTAATTTAACAATTGCTTTTTTAACTGTTGTGGTGTGACCCAACTTATTTTTTCTCATTCGGTCACGTTTGGCCTTAGGTTTTACAATAAAGGTATTAACCTTGAGAACTGAAACGCCAAAAGCTGATTCGACTGCGTCCTTAACATTTCTTTTGGTTGCATTAAGATTAACAGAAAACACATATTGATTGTGATTTGCTGATAAGGAGGTTGCCTTTTCTGTTAGCAAAGCCTCTTTTAAAATTGAAACTGATTCCTTCATTATGAATTACCTAGTTTTTCTAGAAGAGTTTCAATGCCCTTCATGCTAAATATTATCTTGTCCGCTTGGACGATATCAAGAGGTCCAATATTGGGAGAGGAACCCACATGAGCATATGCGAGATTTCTTCCGGCAAGAAATATGTCGTTTTCAATAGAATCGGAAACCAACAATACCCTGTTAGAAGTAGGTGCGATTTTTCGTAGAATTTGATCTAAAAGTTTTGTCCTTGGTGCATCAATGGTTATATTTTCTATGAGAAGAATATTTTTTGATTCTGCTTGGTCAATTAAAGCCCTCTTAAATGCCAATTTCTTAATTTTCTTATTTAATTTTTGAGAATATGACCTTGGCTTAGGTCCAAATACCACTCCTCCTCCTCTCCTTTGTGGTGCACGTTTGTCACCTGCCCGGCCAACACCTAAGCCCTTTTGACGAAATATTTTCTTACCTGAACCAGAAACTTCTGAACGTAATTTCGTAGATGCATTTCCCTGTCTTTTATTTGCATGTACGGCGACAATTAATTGTCTAAGAGCGTCGGATCCTTTCCCTTCTTCTAGGGTTGGAAAGTTATCCACCTCATGCTCGCCAGACTCAGTACCATCAGATTTGTAAAGCTTGATTTTCATAGGAAATTTAATTGCTTTGCTTGGATTTTTTGGCCACGCGAACCGTCAAAATCGTGCCTTTACTACCAGGCACGCTACCCTTTATTAAAAAGAGGTTTTTTTCTGGTAACACTTTAACAATTTTAAGATTCTGAGTTGTACGCTTTGCTGAACCCATGTGACCAGGCATCTTTTTATTCTTAAAAACCCGACCAGGCCACTGGCACAATCCGTATGAGCCACCTCTACGGTGAAACATCGAGCCATGAGAAGCAGGACCACCCGCAAAATTCCATCTTTTTACCACACCTTGAAAGCCTTTACCTTTAGTAGTAGATATTACATCTACCATCTCAACATCTTTAAAGTTTTCTACGGTCAGGGATCCACCCTGCTGGAAGTCATGTTCTGCCTGAAACCTTACTTCTTTGGCGATCTGTTGAGCTTCAACACCAGCTTTTTTGGCATGTCCAGTAACACATTTGTTTGATTTATTTGGAGACTTACCGTTAGGATTAAACCCAATTTGGATAGCTTGATATCCGTCACTGTCCACAGATTTAACCTGTAAAATTGGGCAGGGTCCTGCCTCTATAATTGTTACTGGAACAAGTACATTGTTCTCATCGTACACTTGGCTCATGCCAAGCTTTTTTCCTAAAATTTCTAGATTCATTCTTTAAGCGGCAGGTGACTTGCGTCATTGAAACCTGCTTTAAAGGGGGTTAGTAATATGTTATACGTTAATATTAATTTCTACACCTGCTGGTAAATTTAATTTTTTAAGTTCATCCACAGTTTGTACTGTTGGCTCGATGATATCTATAAGCCTTTTGTGAGTTCTTAGCTCAAATTGGTCCATTGATTTTTTATCCACGTGAGGCGACCTATTTACTGTATATCTTTCGATACGAGTTGGCATTGGAATAGGACCTGCGACTCGAGCTCCAGTTCTTTTGGCTGTATCGACAATGTCAGATGCAGATTGATCGATTACACGATAATCGAATCCGCGAAGTTTGATGCGTATGCGTTGTCCGTTCATCGTATAGAAATTAGGCTCTAATTGGTTCCCGTGCGTTTGTTTCAACAATTCCCTCAACGAGACTTTGTGGGACTTGTTCGAAATGGGATGGGGTCATGGAATAGTCAGCACGACCAGAAGAAAGAGATCTCATATCAGTTGAGTAACCAAACATATTTTCAAGAGGAACAAATGAGTTAATAACACAGACAGTCCCTCTTGTTTCCATACCCTGAATTTGACCACGACGACGATTTAAGTCACCCATCAATTCACCCTGATATTCATCAGGTGTGGAAACCTCAACTTTCATGATAGGTTCTAACAAAATTGGATTAGCTTTTTGCATTGCGTCTTTGAAAGCAAAAATTCCCGCCATTTTAAAAGCCATTTCTGAAGAGTCCACATCGTGGAAAGAACCGTCGTATAATGTAACCTTGAAATCGATTACTTGAAACCCTGCGACAACACCGCCTAAGGCTGCTTCCTTAATACCCTCAAAGGTGGGTTTGATAAATTCTTTTGGAATTGATCCGCCAACAATTTGATTGACCAATTCGATACCTTTTCCTTTTTCGAGCGGTTCTAGCCTTATAAGTGCATGCCCGTACTGACCACGACCGCCAGACTGTCTGATAAATTTTCCAACACCCTCAGAATTAGCTAAAATAGTTTCTCGGTATGCGATCTGTGGTTTTCCCGCATTTGCTTCAACTTTAAATTCCCTAAAGAGTCTGTCTCGAATGATATCCAAGTGTAATTCACCCATACCAGAAATAATAGTTTGGCCTGTTTCTTCGTTCGTCGAGAGGCCAAATGTTGGGTCTTCTTCAGCAAGTCTTTGTAAGCCGATAGACATTTTCTCCTGGTCTGCCTTGGTGGCAGGCTCNATCGACATCGAAATAACTGGTTCAGGGAAACTTGGGGGCTCTAGTCTTAAATCAAGATTTTTATCCGCTAGGGTATCTCCAGTAGCTACATCCTTGACTCCAATGATTGCACAGATGTCGCCTGAATAGGCTACCTCAATATCTTCTCTGGTGTCAGCTTTCATGACCATGAGCCTTGAAATTCTTTCCGATTTTCTAGTGCGAGGATTATAAAGACTAGCACCTTTGCGTAAAGTTCCTTGGTATACACGATAAAAAACCAATTTACCTACATATGGATCAGTCATTAACTTGAAGGCAAGTCCAGCAACCTTAGCGGAATCATCTGGAGAAACTTCGACCAAGTTTTCGTCTGAATCTTCACCTTTCATAGGAGGTAAATCCAAGGGGTTAGGTANGTAATTCACAACTGCATCCATAAGCATTTGTACACCCTTATTCTTAAAAGCACTGCCGGGGATTACTCCCACAAACTTNAGGGAAAGAGTGGCCTTACGAATGCCCAATTTGATTTCATCAATGGAAATATCTTCACCTTCTAAGTATTTGTTTGCAATATCATCATCGAAATCAGATAGGGCTTCGATGAGTGATTCTCGATATTCCTTAGCTTGTTCCAGCATATCGCTGGGTATATCTACCGTATCAAACTTNACGCCTGAATCGTCAGAGTCATCGTAGACATAGGCTACCATTTTAACAAGATCTACGAGTCCACTAAAATTCTCTTCTGCACCAATTGCTAAATACAAGGGATGTGCGTTTGCACCCAACTTCTCCTTCATGGTATTGACCGCGGCGAGAAAGTCAGAACCCATTCTGTCCATTTTGTTAATGAAACCCAACCTTGGAACATTGTATTTGTCCATTTGGCGCCAAACTGTCTCTGATTGAGGTTGTACACCTTCAACTGAGGTAAAAACTCCGATTGCTCCGTCCAACACTCTNAGAGAGCGCTCTACCTCGGCAGTAAAATCTACATGGCCAGGAGTATCAATGATGTTAATCCTGTGGTCGATACCCCCAAATGGTCCGTCCGAAGTTGTCCATCCACATGAAATTGCTGCAGANGTAATTGTAATTCCTCGCTCACGCTCTTGCTCCATCCAATCAGTGGTAGCATTTCCGTCGTGTACTTCACCAATTTTATGAACAACACCAGAATAGAAAAGAACTCTTTCTGTGCAGGTAGTTTTGCCGGCATCAATGTGTGCGGCAATACCAATATTTCTAGTATGCTCCAGAACTGCAGGTCTTTCTGGAGAATTAGCTTTTGAGTAGTCTTCGTTAACACTCATCTTAAAAATTTACCACCGCAAATGAGCAAAGGCTCTATTCGCTTGTGCCATTTTGTGAGTTTCCTCTCTTTTCTTAACAACACTTCCTGTATTGTTGTAAGCATCAATAAGTTCATTTGCCAAAGCGTCTGCAATTGGGGTTCCCTTCCTTGCGGATGCAGCGTTGACTACCCATCGAAATGCCAAACTTTGTTGCCTTTCAAAAGGAACTTCGATTGGTACTTGATAAGTCGCACCACCGACTCGTCGACTCTTCACTTCAATCTTAGGTCTGATGTTTTCAAGAGCACCCAGTACCAATTCAATTGGATTTCCCTTACCAACCTTCTCAGCCATTTTTTCAATTGCCTTATAGACAATTCTTTGGGCAAGTGATTTTTTCCCACTAAACATTACTGCGTTCACTAGGCAACTAACAAGTGGACTGCCATGTAGAGGATCGGGCAAAAGAGCCCGCTTGACTGCTTTTCTTCTGCGAGACATTAACTTTTAGGTTTTTTGACGCCGTATTTNGAACGACTTCTTCTTCTTTTTTCTACGCCTTGGCAATCGAGTGTACCGCGAACAATATGATACCGTACGCCATTCAAATCCTTTACGCGTCCACCCCTAAGCAAAACAATACTATGTTCCTGCAAACTGTGCCCTTCGTCAGGAATGTATGCAATAACTTCGTGCCCAGTAGTTAACCTCACTTTTGCAACCTTACGAATTGCTGAATTGGGCTTTTTCGGAGTCCGAGTGGTTACTTGAACGCATACCCCTCTGCGAAAAGGGCAAGCCTTGAGTGCTGGTGACTTGGTCTTTGCTTTTTGCAAGCTACGACCTTTCCTAACTAGCTGATTAATTGTTGGCATGGAGTAGATTTTTAGGGTAAAGCGATCTGTTGTAACACAATTTAAGATTTCCTCAAGAAGAAAATTATCTAAGCGNTTAATGATTCCGTGGATGCAGAACCAAGAGTGTCAATTTTAAGCCTCCTCCATTTTGGTAAACCAGTGCCAGCCGGGATCAAGTGGCCCATAATAACATTTTCTTTGAAACCCTTNAGGTCATCTACCTTTCCAAGAGTTGCTGCATTTGTTAGGACTCGCGTAGTTTCTTGAAAAGAAGCCGCTGAAATAAAACTGTCAGTTTCAAGAGAAGCTTTTGTAATCCCCAAAAGAATCGGCTCACCTTCTGCAGGCATACCGCCTTTAGCGACAATACTTTCATTGGAGTCCATAAAGGCATAACGATCAACTTGATCACCCCAGAAAAACTTTGTGTCCCCCGGATCAGTTATTCTTACTTTCATCAGCATTCTAGAGATTATGATCTCTAAGTGCTTATCACTGATTGTAACACCTTGAAGTCTGTAAACCTTTTGAATTTCTTCGATGAGATATTCTTGTACAGCAGATGGTCCAAGAATTTCTAATATTTCATGGGGATCCTTAGCTCCTTCAGTTATCAACTGACCTTTTTGAGCAAAATCTCCTGGTTGAACAAGGACATGTTTTCCATGAGGGATAAGATGCTCTTCAACTTGACCAGAATCTTCATTAGTTACGAGTAGTCTCTTTTTAGAACGCAATGTACCTGCTTCAGAAACAATTCCATCAATTTTGGCCATTTGGCCGACATTACCTTCTTTGGGGCGTCTAGCCTCAAAGAGTTCTGCAACTCGAGGCAAACCACCCGTAATATCCTGTGTCTTAGATGCTTGTCGTGGAGTTTTTGCAATTATCGACCCTGCATCTATCCGAGTTCCTTCGTCAACGGCAACCTGTGCACCTGTTGGAACTGAATAAGTTGCTAAGGCAACACCCTTGGAATCCTTCACAATAATTTGAGGATTTAAATCTTCCTTATGTTCGATAACAACCATAGATCGACCTCCAGAAGCATCTCTTTCAATTTTGGTAGTTACCCCCGGAAGCATGTCGTCAAAAACAATGACTCCCTTTTTCTCGGACAAAATAGGGATATTATAAGGATCCCACTGTGCAAGAAGTGTGTCTTCATCGACTTGGTCACCATCCTTGAAGTGAAGAAGGGCTCCAGCTGGGGTAGGATAATCATCTACTATTCGGTCATCCTTATCAAGCACCTGAATAGAGCCTGTTTTGTTAAGGGTAACTTGTTGCCCGTTAGCAAGAGTCACCAGGCGANGACCAACAAATTTTAATTTTCCGGCTTTTCGGACATGAATTACGGGATCTTCTCTTCCTGCACTCGCAATTCCTCCTATGTGGAAGGTTCGCATAGTAAGTTGTGTTCCGGGTTCACCAATNGATTGAGCAGCAATAATACCAACTGAAGAACCCTGTTTAACTAGGGAATTCGTTGATGGATCGATACCGTATTCAAATGCGGTGAGTCCGTTCTTTATTCTGCTCGATAGTGGGGACATAACTCGAATTCGGGTGATTCCAACACCATCAATTCTGTCAGCAATTTCTTCAGTAATCAGACATCCTGATTCCAAAATCATTTCGCTAGGATTCGAAGGATCAAACACATCATCGCTTGAATACCTGCCGATAATACGATCACGTAAAGGTACCACTTCGTTATCACCTTCCATTATGGCTTTTTTTACTACGCCATCTCTTCGCTCGTCATCGTCGCAAACGATAATGCAATCCATTGCCACATCACATAGCTTACGGGTCAGGTAACCGGCATCCGCAGTTTTCAGTGCCGTGTCTGCAAGTCCTTTTCGAGCACCATGCGTAGACATAAAATATTCAAGAACGGATAAACCTTCTCGAAAAGAAGCAAGAATCGGTTGCTCAATAATTTCGCCAGACGGTTTGGCCATTAGACCTCGCATGCCGCACAACTGACGAACTTGCTGACGATTTCCTCGAGCCCCTGAGTCCATCATTAAGTATACTGGATTAATGGTATCCTTACCCAAATTTTCTTCCAGCGACTTAAAGACTTCTTTGGCAATATCATCAGTTGCTGCAGTCCAAACATCAATAATTTTATTATGCCTTTCTCCCCTTGTGATTATTCCTTTTCGGAATTGATCTTCAATTTTGTCAATTTCTTTCCTGGCAATTTCAACTCTTTTCTTTTTTTCGGGCGGAATTATCATATCAAAAATTCCAATGGAAATGCCTGCTCTGGTGGCCATGTCAAATCCCATCTCTTTTAACCGATCTAAGGATGCAATGGTTTCCTCTTTTCCTTTAAAGTTGTAAGTTTCCAAAATTAAGTTTCCAAGGTCACCCTTTAATGCAGGTTCGTTAAAAAAACCTAGCTCTTCTGGCCATATGGTATTGAAAAGTGCCCTACCAACAGTTGTGATGATTACGGATCTCTTAGAGATGCCAAATTTAGTATCTTTTCCTTTATCCGGGTTTTTCAAATAAATCCAATTATGCAAGTTAAGAACCCCCTCCTGAAGTGCACTGAGTGCCTCCTCCAGAGATCCTATAAGTGGCAATTTTGATTCTTCAGGAGGCATAGGCTCTTTGGGATTCATCGTAAGGAAATACGAACCAAGTACTATGTCTTGAGAGGGAGTGAGAATCGGCTTTCCGCTTGAAGGCGAAAAGATGTTGTGTGTGGCCATCATCAAAAGTTTCGCCTCCATGATTGCCTCTACGGATAAAGGCACATGCACAGCCATTTGGTCACCATCAAAATCTGCATTGTAAGCTGTGCAAACTAGGGGGTGAACGCGAATAGCATTACCTTCTATTAAAACCGGTTCAAACGCTTGAATTGAAAGTCTATGCAGGGTAGGGGCACGATTGAGAAGTACAGGATGCCCTTTGGTCACTTCTTCAAGAATATCCCAGACCTCAGGCGATCTACTTTCAATCATCTTACGAGCTCCCCTTACTGTGTGGACAAAACCTAGCTCTTTTAACCTTCGGATAATGAAAGGCTCGAACAAGATCAATGCCATCTTTTTAGGGATTCCGCATTGGTGTAGTTTAAGTTCGGGACCGATAACAATAACAGAACGTCCGGAATAGTCGACTCGTTTTCCTAAAAGGTTCTGGCGAAAGCGGCCCTGTTTACCCTTCAACATATCACTTAAGGATTTTAAGGCTCTATTACCCGAACCTGTTATTGCACGACCATGCCTTCCATTATCAAAAAGTGCATCCACAGCTTCTTGTAGCATTCTTTTTTCATTGTGGATAATGACATCAGGTGTCTTTAGCTGCAAAAGATTTTTTAGTCGGTTGTTGCGATTAATAACTCTGCGATAAAGATCATTTAAATCACTAGTAGCAAACCGTCCACCTTCCAATGGAACCANAGGTCTTAAATCAGGTGGAATGACTGGTATTGCNTCAAGCACCATCCATTCTGGAGAAGCACCTGAATGAATGAANCCTTGTGTTACCTTAAGTCGNCTGGCAAGTTTCTTTTTAATTTGCTTGGACTTTGTCTCATGCATTTGGTCATATAACTCCTCGAGTTCGTCTTCTAAATTTATTCGAGCAAGAACATCCCTAATCGCTTCAGCTCCCATCTTTGCTTCGAACTCGTCGCCAAACTCATCTTGGGCTTCTCGGTATTCCTTGTCTGAAAGCAATTGTTTTTCCTCCAAGGGCGTATTTCCAGGATCGGTGACTATATACTGTTCATAGTAGAGAACTCGTTCTAAACTTTTTGCTGTCATGTTCAAAAGCAAACCCAACCTACTGGGCATACTTTTCAAAAACCAAATGTGGGAAACTGGAACAGCAAGCTCGATATGACCCATACGATCGCGTCTCACCCTCGAAACAGTAACTTCAACTCCGCAACGATCGCATACAACTCCTTTATACTTAATACGCTTATATTTACCGCACGCACATTCATAGTCACGAACTGGTCCGAAAATCTTTTGGCAAAAAAGTCCGCCTGGCTCTGGTTTGAAGGTTCTGTAATTGATTGTTTCAGGATTTTTTACCTCTCCCTTTGACCAAGAACGAATAATATCCGGAGATGCAACGGTTATGGAAACTTTATCCATAGGACCCGGTTCAACTCCTAATGCTTCACTTACTGCTTCAACGCTCATATATATATATTTATTTTTTAAATGGTTTTAAATAGTACAATGCCTAATGATCAAAGGGCATTCTCGCCCACGACCCTGATATCCAAACATAAACTCTGCATTTCCTTCATTAAGACATTGAAGGATTGAGGTGTTCCAGCCTGCAGAGAGTTATCTCCCTTAACAAGAGATTCGTAGATTTTAGTCCTTCCAGAAACATCGTCAGATTTAACAGTCAAGATTTCCTGCAATGTATAGGCCGCTCCGTACGCCTCTAGTGCCCAAACTTCCATTTCACCAAAACGCTGACCTCCGTACTGGGCTTTACCACCAAGAGGTTGCTGGGTGATGAGACTGTAGGGACCAACTGCACGTGCATGTATTTTGCTTGAGACAAGATGGTTTAGTTTAAGCATATACATGTAACCAACAACGATACGTTGATAAAAAGCTTCTCCAGTACATCCGTCGTAAAGAGTTGATTTTCCCGTGTCAGGAAGGTTGGCTTCTTTCAGGTATTCTTTTATCCGACTTTCAGGTATCCCATCGAAAATAGGGGTCGCTACCTTGAGACCGAGTTTTTTGCATGCCCAACCTAAGTGAGTTTCCAAAACTTGACCAACATTCATTCGGGAAGGAACACCGAGTGGGTTCAAGCAGATCTCAATTGGGGTGCCGTCAGGCAAAAATGGCATATCTTCTTCAGCTACAATCTTGGCAACTACACCTTTATTACCATGGCGACCGGCCATCTTGTCACCCACTCGCATCTTTTGCTTTTTAGCTACGAAGACACGAACATTTTTAATCGCACCTTGATCAATTGAATCACCTTGCTCGATAGCTTCGATTTTTCTGTCACGGTCATCTTCTAAGTCAGTGAACTTTGATTCGTAACTTTCAATAATCTCAAAGACTTTTATACGAACCGGTGAAGGCGGAATCTCAATAAACCGATGCACCGCTGATAATCTACGAAGAAGGGTTTTGGTTATTTTACGGTTGGCTGGAATTATAACATCTCCAGTTTCAGAGTTTGTTACATTAAGTGGGATTTTTTCGCCCAAAAGAATGTTGGACAAAGACTCCGTTAATTGAGATCTTAAATCTTCAGTTTGATTACGGAAATCTTCTTTGATCTGCTTCATTTGCCGCCTAAAATCTGAAGGAGAAAGCTTTTCTTGTTCAGCATCCGTTCGGCTAGAAACTTTAATATCCATTACAATTCCCTGAGTCCCTGAAGGTACTTTTAACGAACTATCCTTTACATCAGCGGCTTTCTCACCAAAAATCGCTCTCAATAATTTTTCTTCGGGGGCAAGATCCGTTTCACTTTTAGGTGTTATTTTTCCGACCAGAATATCACCGGGTTTTACTTCGGCACCAATTCTCACAATCCCAACATGATCAAGGTTTCGCAAAGCTTCCTCACCAGCATTAGGAATATCCCGTGTAATTTCCTCTGGTCCTAATTTGGTATCTCTTGCAGTAACCTCAAATTCTTCAATATGGATTGAGGTGTAAATATCCTCCTTGATCATTTTTTCTGATATGAGGATAGCATCTTCAAAATTATATCCTTTCCAAGGCATGAATGCCACGAGGATATTCCGTCCCAGAGCCAGCTCACCTCCATCTGTACAAGCACCGTCTGCTAAAGCCTGACCTATTTTAATTTTCTCGCCTTTTCTAACAATAGGTTTTTGGTTAAAACAGGTTCCTGCATTTGACCTTAAAAATTTCCTAAGTTCATAGCAATATATTCCTCGCTTATGATCGCTTCTGGGTTCTTTAAGAAAACGTGGCGGAAGCTTTCCATCATCCGTAACCACTATCCTTTTTCCATCTGCAAGAGCAACAATCCCTTCAGATTCTGATACGGTCACCGTTCTGGAATCTTCTGCAACTTTCTTTTCAATGCCTGTTCCAACAAGAGGAGAGTCTGCTTGTAAAAGTGGCACTGCTTGACGTTGCATATTTGCTCCCATTAAGGCTCTATTTGCATCATCGTGCTCGAGGAAAGGAATGAGTCCGGCAGCAACTGAAACAACCTGCTTCGGAGATACATCCATGTATTCCACCTCCAATGGTTCATATTCACTAACCTGATCCCTGTATCGACAAGTCACACGCCCTACAAGCTTTCCACTTTTTTCATCAATTTCTGTATTGGCTTGGGCAATCAAAAACCTTTCTTCTTCAAAAGCATTTAGATAAGCAACATTTTTAGGGTTTTTATCAACAACTCCATCTTTTACTGGATGATAAGGTGATTGCAAAAATCCGAATTCATCAATTTTCGCATATGTAGAAAGGGTATTGATTAATCCTATATTTGGTCCCTCCGGGGTCTCAATTGGACAAATTCTTCCATAATGAGTTGGATGGACATCACGAACCTCAAAACCAGCACGTTCACGGTTTAACCCCCCCGGTCCCAAAGCAGACAATCTACGTTTGTGTGTCATTTCCGCCAAAGGATTGATTTGATCCTTAAACTGGCTTAGTTGACTTCTTGCGAAAAAGTCCCGAACAACTGTTGTGAGAGCTTTAGGGTTAATTAATTTGCCTGGGGTAAGAGACTCTGCACCTTGATCGTAAAGTGTCATACGCTCACGCACAACTCGCTCAGTTCTTGCCAAACCGCTCCTGCATACATTGGCAAGCAATTCACCAACCGTCCTAACTCTACGATTACCCAAGTGATCTATATCATCGATTCCCATATCAAAAATCGAACCTGCATCTTCCCGAGCCTTTTCCTCGTTCGACTTACCCCTTTTTAGATCAGTTAGTTTTCGAGTGGCAGCAACTAAGTCTTCCACTGTAGTCACTCTTACTTCAAGTGGTGAATTAAGATTGAGTTTAAGATTGAGCATGTGTCTCCCAACCTTTGCAAGGTCGTAGCGTTTCGGATCAAGAAAAAGTCTCTTTATGAGTGCTTCTGCGTTCACCCGGTCAGGTGGCTCACCGGGTCGTAACTTTTTATAAATTTCCTTGAGTGCCTCTTCCTTATTCTTTGTTGTATCCTTTTTTAGACACCTTATAATAGCACCATCATCAACTGATGTGTCAATTGCACGCAATTGGGATTCTCCAGCTTTAATAAAGGCCCTTAAATAAGTCTTGGTTAAAGGCTCAAATGCTTTCGCCAATACCGCACCTTTAGCACGATCGAACATAGGTTCAACTAAGACATAATTAGATACATTATCCTTAGCTAAAAGTTCATTTACATCTAAGGTTTCAATATCGTAAAACAATTCAATTATCTTTTGATCTGAATCTTTATCTTTTTCTGGGTCCCAATCCATAAGTGCTCGTAGGAAAGTTGTAATTAAAAACTTTCTACGACGACGGCGACGATCAAGGTAGATGTATAATAAATCATGTTGATCGAACTGCGCTTCAATCCATGTTCCTCTGTCTGGAATAATCCTAAAACCATGGAGGGTTTTTCCGCTCGTATGAGTGGACTCTTCAAAACTAACCCCTGGAGAACGGTGTAATTGACTCACGACAACACGCTCCGCACCATTGATTATGAATGATCCTCTTTCGGTGATTATGGGCAGTTCACCCATGAATATTTCTTCTTCACTGTAAAATGGCTTGCTTTGTCCCTCCATCTCCATTCTAAGCCTAAGCTTTACTTGCAAGGGTGCGGCATATGTGCAATTTTGATCGATGCAGTCCATTTCGGACAATACGGACTCTCCCATTGAATAGGAAACATACTCCAAGCGGGACTTCTCATCATAACTAAATATAGGGAAAACTTCCTTGAAAACGGCTTCGAGACCAGCCTGCATACGATGAGTAGCCGGAACATCTCGTTGCAAGAAATCGTGAAAGGAATCAACTTGATTTTGAATAAGATTCGGCGGGTCAATTGCCTCTTTAAGTTTTCCGAAATTTTGCCTTAGTGTCTTTGCCATGATCCGTTTTTAGTAAGGAATGAGAAGTTTGTGAGAAATGGAAAAAGCCGCAGGCTGTGAACAACCGTACGGCTTTAAATATTTAAAGGTTGATAGAGATTATCATTACTTGACTTCGGCCTTTGCACCAGCAGTTTCAAGTTTCTTTGCAACCTCTTCAGCTTCATCTTTGGAAACACCTTCTTTTACGGGTTTCGGTGCTCCTTCGACCAAATCTTTGGCCTCTTTTAATCCAAGGCCAGTGATTGCACGAACCTCCTTGATAACCGCGATTTTATTGCCGCCAAACTCAGTAAGGACAACATCAAATTCTGTTTTTTCTTCAGCGGCAGCTCCTGCATCTCCACCACCAGCTGGTGCGGCTACGGCTACGGCGGCAGGTGCGGCGGCACTTACGCCCCACTTATCCTCTAACTCTTTGACGAGTTCAGCTATTTCGATTACTGATTGGCCACTTAGCCAATCAACTACTTGATCTTTAGTTAGGTCTGACATATTATTTTAACTCCTTGCCTGAATATTATTAGTACCTAAAGGCGTTTAAGGGATTTTTCCCCTAATTTCTTCTAGGATGGTGGTTATTGTTTGTTGAATTAACGAGAATCTTTCTCGAAAAGATTATTATTTGTCTGCTTTAGCCTTGAGAACCGTTACCATGCCACGAGATGGGGCACTAAGAACGGTCACTAGACTGGAAGCAGGTGTGTTAAGTAATGAAAGAAGTTGAGCACGCAAAGATTCTAAACCGGGTAGTTTTGCTAGTTGGTTTATATCGGCTGCCGTAAGAACTTTTTCTCCTAAAGCACCCGCTTTAACAGGTACCTTTTTTTTAGCCTTGAAATATTCGCCGAGTGCCTTTGCAACTCCAGATGCGTCATCCCCACCAACAACGATTGCGGTATGTCCTTTCAGGTGGTTATCTAATTCATTAACTTTATTGGGATCAGAGGCTAATCGAAGTGACGAGTTCTTTACGACATGGAACTCTGCTCCCCTTTCAGCAAGTTTGCTTCTTAATTCTGAAGTTTCCTTGGCATCGATGCCTTGGTAGTCAGTTAAGAAAAAATAGCTTGATTTATCCAAATGATTCTTGGCTTCTTCAATAAGGTATGCTTTCTCGGGTCTCATATTTAATTAAGGATAGAAGAACTAACTCTTAGACTAGGGCTCATGGTTGCACTTACATGAATGGACTTAACAAATTTTCCCTTAAAACCATCTGGCTTGGAGGAGGCAACTGCCTCTAAGGCTGTAGTAGCGTTTTCGACCAGTTGGTCATCAGAAAAAGAACGTTTGCCAATGAGCACTGCCATTGCACCCGTTTTATCCATCTTAAATTCAACGCGTCCTGCTTTTACTTCCTTGATTGCTTCTTCTAAATTATCAGTAACTGTGCCTGCTTTAGGGGTAGGCATTAATCCTCTCGGGCCCAAAACACGCGCAATGGATCTCACTGATTTCATCGCGGAGGTAGTGGAGAGTGCGATGTCAAAATCCATCCATCCATCCTTAATCTTAGAAATCAAATCTTCCAGCCCGGCATAGTCTGCCCCAAGCTTCGTGGCATCTTCAGGGTTTTCCGTGAAAACTAATACTTTAACTTCTTTTCCACTGCCATGAGGCAAATTGACTGTTCCGCGGACTGATTGGGAACTTTGTTTTGGATCTACACCCAAACTGAAAGAAAGCTCAATGGACTCGTCAAATTTAGTCCTATCTACTTTAGATAAGCAACTAATTGCATCGTTAATCTCAAATGTTTTCTCCATCTCAAGAGAATCGCTTGCACTGGTATATCTTCTACTTCTTGATTTCATAATGTGCGAGTTAGGATGAAACTTCGATTCCCATGCTCCTTGCCGTTCCCTCAATGATTCGGCAAGCCGCGTCCTCGTCAGTCGCATTCAAATCTTTTTGTTTAGTTTTAACAATCTCAAGGATTTGTTGCCTAGAAACTTGTCCGACTTTGTCACGATTTGGAACGCCTGAACCTTTAGCTAGTCCTGCTGCTTTTTTTAGTAAAACTGCTGCGGGGGGTGATTTTAAAATAAAAGTAAAGGATCTGTCTGCATAAACAGTTATCTCAACTGGCAGAATCATACCTGCTTGATCTTTAGTTCTTGCATTAAACTCCTTACAAAAACCCATTATGTTAACCCCTTGTGCACCCAATGCTGGGCCAACAGGCGGTGCTGGATTTGCAGAGCCTGCTGGCAATTGGAGTTTTATTAAACCTACTGCTTTCTTAGACATTTTAAATTGATGTTATAGTTATTCTTCTTCAGCTTTTTCTACCTGCCAAAACTCTAATTCAACTGGGGTAAACCTTCCAAAAATTGAAACTGACACCTTTAAAGTACCTTTTCCTGGATCAATTTCTTCGATTTCACCAGTTAAATTAAGAAATGGTCCATCCAAAATCTTTACTACTTCTCCAATGGTGAATTTAACTTTTGGAACTTCTTTACCCTCCGCTTCGTGAACTTGCTTTAAAATTCTCCCTATCTCATCATCTGCCAATGCAGTGGGATTTTCACGCCCTATAAAGTTTATGACACCGTCTGTTTCCTTGATCTTATACCAAGGTTTCTTTTTTAAATTTCCTACTGAATCAAAAAGTATCATTTCGACAAAAACATATCCTGGATAAAATTTTCTATCTCTTTGTTTTTTCTTGCCATTTTTAACCTCTGAAACAGTTTCAATTGGGACTAAAATTTCGCTTAAGCAACCAGCAAACTCATCATCTTCTTCTTTATATTTTAATAGATAGCGTTTTACTTTATCTTCATGATTAGACAAGCATTGCAACGCATACCATCTGGATTCTGAAGTTGATTGTGAACTCATGAAGGTACTTAATTTAGGTGCGAATTATTAGAGATAATAATTCAACGCAATTTGTTAATGAAAAGTCAGAAACTGAGATAAACAAGCCTAGTATTGCAACTCCCAAAATAACCACAACAGTTGAGCTCCTCAGTTCTTCAAAGTTCGGCCAAGAAGCTTTCGACAACTCAGACATTGTTTCCTTATAAAATGTCCTTATTTTCGTAAATGGGTTCATGGGGTGGGTGACTATATTTATTTGTTCGCGATGGCGGGAGAAGAGGGACTCGAACCCACAGCCTACGGTTTTGGAGACCGGTGCTCTACCAATTGAGCTATTCTCCCGCGGTGATAATGAATTTCTAGTCTGTTAAATTAAACAATCTCCGAGATGTTACCTGCACCAATGGTTCTGCCACCTTCTCGAATAGCAAAGCGTTGACCAGATTCCATTGCAATTGCCTTCTGAAGGTCAATTTCAACGGTAAGGTTGTCGCCAGGCATGACCATTTCAACACCTTCTGGTAACTCGACTATACCAGTAACATCTGCAGTTCCAAAGAAAAACTGTGGACGATAACCTTTGAAAAAGGGCGTATGACGTCCGCCTTCCTCTTTGTTAAGAACATAAATTTGAGCTTTAGCTTTTGTGTGAGGCTTGATACTTCCTGGTGCTGCAAGTACATGACCGCGTTGGATGTCAGACTTTTCAATACCACGCAACAAGATTCCTACATTATCGCCTGCTTGGCCTTCTCCGAGTTCTTTTCTAAACATTTCAACTCCTGTGCAAGTGGTTGTTCGAGAATCACCCAAGCCAACAATCTCAACTTCATCACCGACTTTAACCATACCACGCTCAATTCTTCCAGTTGCAACGGTTCCTCGTCCAGTAATAGTAAAAACATCTTCTACAGACATCAAAAGTGGTTTATCAGTATCGCGAACTGGTTCAGCAACTTCAGAATCAATAGCCTCCATTAATTTTTGGATAGCTCCCAATCCAAGATCACTTTCCTCATTTTCGAGGGCTTTAGTTGCAGACCCTCTAATGATTTGAGCGTTGTCGCCATCAAACTCGTACTTGCTAAGTAAATCACGGATTTCCATGTCAACTAATTCAAGTAGTTCTTCGTCATCACCGGACATCAAATCACATTTGTTCAGGAAGACTACTAAATTTGGAACATCAACCTGCCGGGCAAGAAGAATATGTTCTCTGGTTTGCGGCATAGGACCTGTCGTAGCATCAACAACCAAAATGGCTCCGTCCATTTGTGCTGCACCCGTAATCATGTTTTTAACGAAATCTGCGTGTCCTGGGCAATCTACATGAGCATAATGGCGGGTGTCACTCTCATACTCTACATGAGAGACTGCTATAGTAACAATTTTAGACGCATCACGAACGGTTCCGCCCTTTGCAATATCAGCATATGATTTAACTTCAGCCAATCCTTTTCTGGCTTGAGCATGCAATATTGCTGTAGTTAGAGTGGTCTTTCCATGGTCGACATGTCCGATGGTACCGACGTTTACGTGAGGTTTGGTTCTTTGGAACTGTTCTTTGGCCATTTACTTTGACTGTTTGATGATTATTAGATGGAGCCCACGAGCGGATTTGAACCGCCGACCTCGTCCTTACCAAGGACGCGCTCTACCGACTGAGCTACATGGGCGGAGGGCATTGGGGTTA
>NHDJ01000081.1 GCA_002167265.1 Verrucomicrobia bacterium TMED56
AGATAAGACAACGCATTCTGGATGTTTTGAATGGTTGCCAATGCCCGGTTTCCTTCCGCTTTAACCTTGTACGCAACTGCCAAACCTCCCGCGTCGTCACCGGAGCCATTTATTTTCCTGCCAGAAGAAAGCTTTTCCAGGCTGTCCCTGAGTGCGTTATTTGACCGACTCAAGTTAAATGAGGCTGCTGTGGCACTCGCGTTACTGTTTACTACGATTGGCATTGTAAATTATTTGTGAAATTAAATTAAAGAGATGTCTCGAAATTAAAGGGTTGATTTAAGGACATGTGAGCGAAAGTGCTCAGTCGCTAGTGGGACTAACACATCCTTCAGTCTTGCCGACTTGGATAACATATGTGCTGCCATTTCGGTTTTGATGGAGTTCTTAGCTAAAGAAGTTGCCTCTTTGGCAAAATCTGTGTCTTCGATCCGACCGGTAGCCGCTTCATAGGTAACTTCCGATGCGCTCAAATGCTCGATTTCCTTCTCCGTTCGACTCTGAAATGCTGCGATGCTCGCGATAGAGTCTGTTAAATTATTTAGTTCTGCTGAAATTGACGAAAGTACTGACTGGGCTTTTTCCTTGGTGTTAATATTCGAGCAATCAATATTCCCAAAAGAAATCGCGGGATACAAATCACTTGAGCCTGGGATAACAAAGTCATTGACAGGAAGATCCGGTTCGAATTTCGCTGAAACTTCGTAGGTATGTGTGTTTCCTGAATTAACTCCAATCATAGTAATCTTAGTACTATCACCGGGCGGAACATTTTTTCTCAGCGTTCCGTTTCCAATTAAATCATTATATAAACCTTCCCCCAATGAAATAGAACCGTCAATAGGGTCGACATAGGATTCATTACTAGGGTGGAAAGTAGGGGTTACCTCAACCTCACAGGTATTAAACTCAACCTCAAATTTGTCGAGGTTTCCTGCACTGGAGTTGCCGAATGTAGCCCAAGGACCTGTTGTAAATATGCCCTGCTTATCAAATAAAGAACTTAGTTTACCGTTCAACTCATCGAGTCGGGCAAGGTCAGCAGGTTCGTTGTCACCTGAATTGTCATATGTGTCTGAATCGAAGTATTCGTTCAATTCAGAAGGTAATTCACCTTGGAACATCCATATCTGATCCGCCGCTCCTCCAGAGCTTAGCTCAATCGTCATTTTACCTTTAGTGGTACCGACATCAATCGTGACAATCTGAGGGGTTGCCCTGGTGGCAGTTTCATCCATCAGCCCATCCGTGAAATCAGCGGATGTTCCTCCGAATAAACGTTGCCCGTTAACTTTTTGATTGAGAATAACATCAAGTGATTCTGCCAGTTCCTGAAACTCGCGGTCCAATGATTTCAGGTCAGAACCGGGTGTGCTACTGTCACCCAGGGTTGGATCAAGCGCATTGATAGCCAATTGATCCATCCTTTCATAAATCCTTCGGGCTTGTTCAAGACCATCAGATTGACTTTGCAAAAAAGTATGGAAATTTTGTAAGTTTGTTTTTTCCGCGAAATCTTGAATTCGCGATGTATTCAACTTGGCTGATACGCCAATGGCTCCCAGATCATGCTTATCTGATTGTAAGCGTGTACCATTCGAAATCCTGTCAGATGCGATCTTCCGGGCAGAATATGCGGACAGATAATTCCTTTTTGTTTCTAAAAAGCTATGATTTGTGAGTTCCATACTATTTTGGCGTTAGCGATTAAATGGTTAAAAAATCCTTTTCCCATTCTCTCCGCCCGCCTTAAAATTCGGCGGACGGAGAAAGTTGGGAAAGATGATGACCTATCTCTTATCCGAGGAGTTGGAGAGCAACATTGGTCAACTGATTCGCTTGAGCAGTCATTGCAGCACCTGCTTGAACGAGAACGTTCTGCTTGGCGAAGCGGGTAGACTCAAGGGCGATATCAGCGTCCATGATGCGTCCATGGGCTGCCTCTAGGTTGGTCATATTGGTGGAGAGAAGTTCAATCGAGTTCATGACACGATTTTGCTCGGCTCCATTTTCAGCACGCATATCTGCGAGTTTCTCAATAGCACTTACAAATGCACCAATTGAGATATCTGTGATGTTTTTAGTTTCACTAAATGTACCACCGGTGCTGAATCCACCAATATTGCCGCCAGCTACGCTCGTAATGAACTGTAAATTGACGATATTGATGGAGATACTTCCATCGGTCGATGCTCCTGAAGCTGCGGTGTACAGGGTGCGACCGTATGATGTATAGGTTACGCTGCTCGCGGTGCCGTTGGCTCCGATGCTGGTGTAGGTTTTAGTCTCAGACACACCTCCATTGTTTAGCGTACTACCCGAGACAGCAAACAAGCTAATTCCATTGAATTTTTGTTTCTGAATCTGGAAGATTTGACTTTGTAATTCAACGAATTCTTTTGAGTAGTTCTCAATGTCTCCGCTGTTCTTAGTGATATCGGATGCCATGGTCCGTAATTCGGCCATGCGATCCAGGATCTTTCCTACTGTTTCAAGTGCACCGTCTTGCACCTGCAACAGAGACAATCCATTCTGTGCGTTCTGTATGGTCGCTTCGGTACGNTTAAGCTTGGAATCAAGCTTGTACGCAACGGCGAGACCTCCGGCGTCATCAGCAGGTGAGTTAATTCTGTTACCTGATGATAAGCGCTCTAGGCTTTTACGTAAGGCATCGTTTGACTTACTTAAATTGAACGATGCTTGAGTGGCTGCTACATTACTGTTTACTACGATTGGCATTTTATTTTTCCTCCGTGATTATTATTTTGGCTACAGCATCCTTGCTGCAATAATTGCCGATTTTGCTATGGGGTCGGCACCCATGTGTGGGATAAATTGTTTATATCTGTCGTCAAAGTTCATCAGGATATATTTTGGGTGAGTTGAAACGGGATTTTGGGGCTGAGTCCTAAAATCCGAGCTATTAGATTTGCTGACTTCGTTAAAATGTTTGGGTTTACAGTTGGTCGAAGGTTTCGAATTCGTCTTGCCCTTGTGATCTCCATTTTATTGTTCACCGCATCCATCACGGAATCGGCCTGTATAAGTAACTGAAGTGTCTCTGCTGAACACGTCTGAAAAAGATTCCTCGATGACTGACCACTTGGTATTCGCATGAAACTCATCAGTGACATGAATCCGGGTTGTGACTTGAGGGGTAATACCGGCAGTTCAAGGAAGTCTCTTGTGCCGTTAATACTGAAGTGGATTTTTAATGGCGGGGTGGTGCCATCGTCAAAAAGGTAGTGATTGATAAACACATCATTAGCCAGACGCTCGATCGGTTCTAAGAAGACATGTGCGATCTGTCCGGTGCAATGACTGCCCCGGGAAGATTCGCTGGACCATATATCTATCGTTTTATTTATTTCCCGAAGGTTGGATATTTGCTTACCAACAAAACCTTTTGCGAGTGCCAGGTTCTCATCCATCTGTCCCCATTTAGTTCTTATTGAATATGAGGAGGGTGCTTTCTTTTCAGCTAGTTGTTGATCTGCTGCTTGGTATGGATCCAAAGGGTTCGGATCTTGCCCCCTGCCGATAGGGGGCAAGTCCACCAGTTGACTGGACCCATTGATATGTGTGTGAAGGTTTCTCATGAATATTAAGTGATTTTATGAAATTGGTTTACAATATTGGAGGAAGTGTGTCTTGATGTGATAGGTTGGTCTCATTGAATTTAGTGAGTCATCGAGTAAGGGATGGTTCTTATTCCTATGGAACTGGTCAGCAACCCTGAGGGCGTTCTATGGTTAACCGCACTAGAGGATAAAGGGATCATTGAATTGATGTCAGGATCTCTAGGTCTCGACTCTATTATCGATCTCAGTCCCTTAATAAGGGCACCTACAGTGGGAATTCTTTTGGTGGAAATAATAGTGGCAGGCATGTGCTTCACCCATGATCTCAGACCATAAATCCTTCTGATAAATTCAAGTCCAATCAGGTTACTGATTAATCGCAGAGGACCGTGTGTCCTCAAAATTATCGTTCCTGGATCAGGCCCAGACAGAGTCCTACTGTCCTTGGGCACATTCTCAATCAAGTAATTGAACTTGGGTAAAGAAAGTAATCTTTTACTAAGCCAATGGAGATTAAAATTCGAACCAACCAAAGGTATCCTCCTCAAATGACCATGACTGTTTGCATTTGATGGTGGACTCAAGTTTCCTGAATTAACGACATGATTACCTCGGTTACGCAGAGAATAAACTGAACCGGGCCATCGGAATAAAGATAAATCACGATGCTTAAATTTCCGTTCCAGGAATGCCAACATTTCGTGCCGCCTTGATCGGATAACATCATGCCATGCGGTGACACAATCCACCCCATGAGACCTTTCCCGAGGAAAGACATCCACCATCGCACCTGTGGCAATTGAAGTGTGCTTTTTAAATGATGGATACATTGTCGGACATTCAGTTGGATTAATCTGGAAGGATTTGGTCACTTCTGTTTTAAAGTCTGGTTTCAGGTTTCTTGGCTTGTACGATTGACTATCCGAGTACGGTTAGTGCAATACTGGTTAATTGGTTGGCCTGTGCTACCATTGAGGCAGAGGATTGAACCAGTACATTTTGCCTTGCCATCCGAGTTGATTCCAAAGCAATGTCGGCATCCATTATGCGACCATAGGCAGCTTCCAGGTTTGTCTGGTTCTGACGAAGCAGTTCAGACGCCATGCCCAGTCGATTTTGCTCTGCACCGTTTTCTGCACGCATGTCTGCTAATTTCTCAATGGCTAACATTAAGTCAGACATGCTCACCTTGGTTATGTCGGCGATGAAATTAGAACCATTCAGTGCAACCGTTCCGGGACTGGTGGTGGTATTGGTTGCAACATTAGCCGCGTTAGAGAGGCCGCCGAGATTCATCCCTGNAACCGANCCGAGTGACAGAATGAACTGCATGTTTATAACATTCAGTGAGACATGCCCGTCTATATCATTGCCTGAAGCGGCAGTTTTAAGATGGAAAGCATATTTGTCATAAGTTGCAGTGGCGGAAGCACTGCTGCTGTTCGTGTAATTAAAAGTACCAGTGCCAATTTTGACCAGTTGATCTTCAGGTGCGAAATCAGANGCCGTCATTGAATTTAATGCAAATATACTGATGCCNTTGAACTTCTGCTGGCGGACTTGATTAAGTTGGCTCTGCAGTTCTATAAACTCTTTGGAATAGTTTTCAATATCAGAACTGTTTTTAGTGATATCTGAAGCCATCGTGCGAAGCTCAGCTATACGGTCCAAGATCTTCCCGGTAATTTCCAATGCACCATCCTGTACCTGGAGGTATGAAATTCCATTTTGTATATTCTGATGAACTGCCTCGGTACGTTTGAGTGCAGAATTCAACTTGTATGCAACAGCCATGCCACCTGCATCATCAGCTGGACTGACAATTCGATTGCCTGAAGAGAGTCTGGACAGGCTTTTACGAAGCGCATCGTTTGCATTTGAGAGATGGAATGACGCCGCTGTGGCGGTCACATTACTATTTACTACTATCGGCATTTTAGTTTCCTCCTTGAGTTATTATTTGGGGGTTGAACCACATCCTTGTGGTATCTTGGGTTTTTCGGGTGCATGCATAGAGCACATGCGTTTCACACAAATTATTTATATCTNTTTTCATTTTTAAGAATCTAGTTGAGACGGTGGGGACGGTTNAATGGTCCCAACTGAGTGGGTGCGGGTTCTTTGGGGGCTTTCCAGGCTGCACCTGTCAACAAACTATGTAAAGTTCGCCTCAGACCATGCAGTCGACCCATAAGTAATGAATGCTGCATCCGATTACTGACGCAAAGGGATCGCCATTCATCGAAGGCACGCTTGATTGTTCCGGGATCAAGCATGTAGTCTTCACTTGGGCCATGAACTTTACCTTTGTCTATGGTGATNAGTCCTGGTTGTCCAAGATTTGCACGATCCACTGAAAGCCCTTCCCATTGTCCATTAGAAGGCACTGCAATTGTAACCGGCTTGGCCTGTCCGAATGAAAAAAGAGCGCTATTATCAAATGTTTCTATTGCAGCTTTTCGGATAACATCACGTGCACTCTCAAATCGCATTTGTGATTCCTCTCGGGTTTTTGAACTAGAATTTACATCNCTTGCCTTGTTTAGGGACAACGCAATGTCTGACAATCTTCCCCCGATTTTGGCCAGAGNGGTTTCCTGTTTNTCAACCATNGATATACCGGCCTCTAAATTTGNACTAATAGACTCGAGGATAACCTTGGAGTGGTTGGGGTCTGATTCCGCAGTAACTTGGTTTCCAGTGACCATCCTCTGGAAAAAGGGTGCTTCATTACGGAGTCTAATTATCCTGCCGCCCGCAACAACCTTTGCAAAACCTTTAGTTTTAGCTTCGTTACCCAAAACTGAAGATTGTTGTCTCGAAACTAATTTCTCAAGTGATTGTGATGATTTGTTCTTCATGAATTTTGGATGATTTAGATTAATTTTAAAAGAATGGGTGAAAGTGATGAAGGGACTGCTAAAGAGTAAATTTTGTAGATATTGCTAATGCGTAAATACATGTTGTGTAATAGTGTGTGATATAATATTAATAATATTTAATATTTTGGTTAATATTTGNTTAACATTTTTTTTGATGTTTTATTNAAAAAAGACTAAGGAATTTTGTTACTCTCTTTGAGGATAATTCGAAAGATCCTCAGAAGTGATTACAAATAGCAGTTCCTATGCGCTGATTTGCGNTTNTTTGTATCTGTTTATTCTGTTATCTGGGTGGATTGGATTGTGCTACTTCAGTACCTGTAATTGCTTGAGCTTACTTGTCCTCAGTCAGCGCGTATACTTCTCCCTGTTGGTTGGTGATGGAGAGTGACTCCATGAGTTTTCGGTTTTTGTCAAACCTGGGGCAACCCNATGCTTACTGTCTCGGCATGGGGATGCNCGGGCAATGTCCGCTATGGACCAGTGCCTGCTCCCCAAACTGTCTTCAGTGTATTGGTTGTATACATCTTTATATGGAGATGTATTGACCACATTGAATGGTTGTCTTGATTTTGACATATTTGTTAAATGATAAATTAAATAAATTCTCTCCTCAGCATGCCTTATATNTTACTCTGGTAATCATGTAGTCCATAGAGCATCCGGGATGGGTTCTTTGCTATTATTGACTTGCGAAGATTAGCACTTGCTAATCGAAGTTCGCACGAAGTTAAATTAATTACACCCGATGGCAGTTGGGCCTCTGTGTTNAGCATTTTCATTGCGTCCACTGTTGCNGCNATACAGGAAGGAGGGGGTGCANGGNAATGAGTCCTTTGCCTGCTCGGAGAATTNAGNTTACTGATATCAGGAAACTGAGGGCAAATTGAACCCCCACTGCATTCATCAGAAATGGAAAGTCCGGAAANTCTGTTTTTTCTTAAACTCATCCAGTCATGTGTTTTAAAGTTTTAAAATNAAAACCCTTCAGGTAGTGCCTTAGGTTTTGCCNACTTGCATCCTGCNTAGCACCNGGGTAATGAGATGAGCCAGAAATACGTGCCTCTTTATTGACATGTGCAATTCTTGATGCCCANGAAAGTTTAATTTCTTCATTCTTAAGCCANGAGTNCTTAGATGAGTTGGAAGTTTCACTCAAATGTTCATGAGGNTTACCTGNGTTATGTTTAAATTTCAGGTTTANATCGTAAGATTGGAGCAATGTGCNTNCCTNTGTCGTATCTACTGTCATGACGCTTTGATTTGAAATNATTGATAAAATNAATGGNGATTACTCCCTTNNGTNTGGTGAGGATCAGTTAAAACCTNCAGATGGANAATTAATNGATCCTTATTNCTTGAANTTGGAAAATGCTGACTCCTCATTCTTTAAATCTGTTTAAAAGTTGAAAGAGGCTAGGGGANTGCCGATTTGTCGGNAGAAATTGATCCTGACTGGATCTTCTTGGTGGAAAATGTTTTTCACAGAATTTCGAGGAGAGTTGCAGACTGGAGCTTTCCGGAAACAACTCCTCCATTGCGAAAGGATTATGGAGTGACCGTTCATGAAATAAAGCTTTGCCTGACTTATCTAAATTCAAAGTTATCATGATATCATCCAATCTGGGACATAGTTGATGATTTGGTATTACCAATCATTCTNTTAAAAGAAGCCTTTTGGTACCCATGAAGGTGGTCAAAGCATCTAAAGGTTAAGNTAATGCCTTGTTTTTTTATACCACCGTATTTCGCATCGGTAATATCNAGTTTATCGCCCTTANGGGAACTCAATAGGCACTGCTNATCTGGAGNCTCCTCGATCATCTCTTTTNGTGGATGATTTGTNTGAAGGTAATTGGTAGAGCGGAAACCGGGGGAACTGCCGGCAATTGCCGGCAGTTTATCCCCTGGATAATTGAGCATAAATTGATTCATACTATGGAATCTATCTGTATATGGCTCGGTCATGAGTTTCCGTTCTTACAGTGTGGACTAGATTGAATAATTCTTGATTAAGATTTTATTCCAAAGCCTCTTATTGNAGAAGACTTAGAACAACATTGTTCAACTGGTTTGCTTGTGAAACCATCGATGCTGCTGCCTGTAAGAGGACATTCTGACGTGCCATCTTAGTTGATTCGACCGCCATATCTGTATCCATTATCCGNGAAGCTGCTGCACCAAGATTGATTTCATTNTCCTCGAGAATTCTTTCAGCATAACCTAACCTTGACATCGTTCCTCCATTAACTGCACGGACATTAGCCAGTGTTTGAATGAAGTCCACGAAGTCCGCTACGCTGAAATCCTCAAGGTTGTTATTTCCGCTCATCAAATCTACATTATTATCGGCATCCGCATCAACATGTGGACTGGCTTTTGCAAGATTTTCAAAGGCTTGGGCCTCATAGTAGTCATCCGCAGTTCCAAAGAGTCCATCATTTCCAGCTTGAAGTCCGCCGTAAAAGGCATCATCGGCCGAATTGAAGATCTCGTCCCCNGGAGGAAGTGGTGAGTCCGTTCGTCTTGCAGTACTAGTCGTGCGGACTTCTCCACTAGGTAAGCGGTCAACANATTGTAANTCATTGTTTGGTCTGAAGTATGCCTCGGACGGAAGATTCGCTGATCCTCCACCACCAACCGTGTCAATATACATGGGGACTTCACGAATGGCTCCACGCGTCACNAAATCCGAGAACTCGGTGTACCCATTCGAGGAAGAGTACAATGGGTTATTCGAATCCAAATTGGATGTGTAAAGATAGTTCTTGCCCTGGTAATAGATATTATCACCCCTTGTGTAACTTGAGCTCACAGTTGNTCCCTGAAGATGGGTGTAATGTGTCTTGGTCCAATTTGTGTAATTACCAACATCTGTGTACTCAGCTGTACGATCAACCTTTCCACCATTTGCGGTAGTTGGAGTACNATACTGCCAAGCAGACCGAATAAAGTANCCATTCGCTGGGTTAGCTGCCTGGGCATCATTAGTGACATTAGTTGTTACATCACTGAAAGTTCCTCCAGCTGAAGCTANATCACCCTCAGATGATAGTGATGTCCATATTGCATTATTTGTACCTGGCACAGTGCTTTCATCAGCGTTAGTTGTTCCATTAAAAGCGTAAATGTTACCGTCGCTATGCCTGATGGTTTGTCCAGTTGTCACACCGGTCATTGCATTATTCCAAATCCCAAGATGGGCGTTGGTTAATTCAAACCATTTTGAATTCTGAAGAATTGTATCACCAGCANNGTAGGCATTTTTCATATTAGCATTACCTTGCATCTTCGGAGAAGCGTACAAAAGGACCGGGCCGCCAGCCAAAGAAGCCCTGACCGTTTCACCCTCGGTAAACGCATTGGAAACCTGAAATACCCCTGATGGCTCGGTAGCCATAGCACCAACACTAACCTGTGCCTCAGCTTGAAACCAAGTACCTTGAGCAAATACAAAGTCACCAGTACTGAAAGTACCACCCGTATATTTACCTTTAACAGATGCAGTTAGCTGTTCAATTTGGTTATTGGATGTATTGAGTACGACATCTCCTTCTTTCCAAGAAGAAAGCGATACCCATTGCTTCATACCCCAATCACCGGCTGGTGCATATATACCATCCGAAGCAAGAACATAACCTGGATTTAAACCATTACTTAGATCTGCTTGCATAACCGCAGCAAGTCCGGCTGCGGTACCGTTGTAGATTGAGGGCATTGGCAGGTCTTCATTAGTTCTTAAAAACTCTGTCAATGGCTTACCGTCGACTGTTTTACCGTTACTGCGTTCAGAGCCGACATAATCAAAGAATCCATTGGGACCGACTTGACCATTATCGTAAAGCGTTGCAAGATCCATACCGCGAGGAATGTCAGACTGTGCTTTAAGGAAGAGGAAACTTCCTTTGCTTGCCCAGTGTGCCTGAACTTTAACGACTTCGCCCTTAAGGTATGCAACTTCTTCACCTTCTGCATTGAACTTAAGGTTGGTGTGGTCATATTCCGGAGCCATTGGGTATCCTTCCGCGAATCCTTTTCCGTCTTCATCAGCAAGTCGGATCCAGAGAGAAGTGGCACCACCTGTATCCTGAATTTTGGCACCTGCCTTGACGTCGGAGAGTGCCATGAAATAACCAGATGTTGCAGCTGATGGACCGTCCATGTAAATTACATCTCCGTCATCGTATGTTCGCGAAGTGTAGCCTGGAGTCGCATCAGCAAGTCCACCATCGCGGGTAAAATTACCCACAACCTGGCGGTATTCGCCATGAGATCCTGTATTAAGGGTTCCATCAGCCCCGTATTTGGACTTAAAGTTTTCAAATAACCCAGTTCTGGAAAGTTCAATATTTTCACCTAAACCGTCTTCTGATGTTATGATCCTCAATGGGTTGTTATCGCTCTGCGTTGTGGCAAATAGAGAAACTCCGTTGAATTTCTGTCCCTTAAGCATGGATAACTCTTTTTGAAGTTCTTTAAACTCGTGATTGTAAGTATCACGGTCTGCAGGGCTTTTCGATACATCGTTGAAGAAACTCTTCAACTCTGCCATTCGGTCGAGGATTTCCCCCGCTACTTTTAGCGCTCCATCTTGCATTTGAAGAAAGGAAACGCCATTTTGGGTGTTGAGTCTTGCGGCGGCTGATCTGCGGAGTGCACTTTGGAGTTTCATTCCGACTGCAAGTCCTCCCGCATCATCGCTGGGCGATACGATACGATTACCACTGGATAAACGCTGCAAACTCTTCGTGAGAAGACTGTTTGCCCGTTTCATGTTAAGCGCCGAGTACGACGCTGCCATATTAGAGTTGATTGTTATGCTCACTTTTTGTCCTCCTTGACTTTGTGAAGGCGTCTTCCGTGACGCCTGTTAATTTTGACTGTAGTTGTAGGGTTTTGAGACCCTTGTCGGCCACATCCTTGTCACCGACGCTTTGGATAATCGTCCATCGGGCATTCGACTTTAGAAAAAAACTTTAAAAAACTTTAAAAAGAATCTCGATAAATTCATAAAGTATTGATGAACAAGTGTTAATATTTATAAAAAAAGTTAAAAAAAATTGATTTCATGGACTCGTAATTAAAGCTTTTTTCATGTTTCCAATTGTAAATTCTTACTGTAGGGTGGTTATTGTGAGTCAGGTTATAGTAGACGACGAAGAAGTTATCTTTGAGGGTGAAATGCCCAAGGAAACTTCACGTGTATACCAGTTACTAATGGAGGCATTGAGTGAGCAGGCAAAAGTTATCTATACTATAGAGGTGGACGGAAAATCTCCGGATGGAGGTGAATTACCTGAAGCCTACGAAAAAATTGTCATTACCAGTATCACTCATGACGAACTCACGATGAAGCTTTCCATACAGTCATTGAATCA
>NHDJ01000082.1 GCA_002167265.1 Verrucomicrobia bacterium TMED56
ACGAGAATGGCACATACAAGAGAAAATTCTGGTCAGTGGATGGAAATCCGCGGGGAATTGTGGCTGATGACAATGGATCGGTTTATGTTTCAGATTCATATGACCGGATAAATGTATTCAACAAAGCGGGTACTTTACTGCGCTCCATCACGGGCGTTTCCGGGGATCCCTGGGGATTATCCATCCATGGTACCCGTTTGGCGGTTGGAAATTCAAATGGTAGCCATGACTATGTCAGAATCTACGACCTGAACGGTACTTTTATCAAGCAGTTTGGAACGGATGGGTCCGGGGACGGACAATTCAAACAACCGTATGGGGTGGCATATGATGCAAACGGTAGCCTGTGGGTGGCGGATTATGGCAATCACCGGATTCAGGTCTTCGACGGTAACGGGACCTTTATCAGGCGGGTGGGGGAATACATTCCGGTCACTCCTTCCCTGAGTAATCCGTCCGATTTTGCCTACGATCTGGACTCTTACTACATCAGTGACAGTGGCAACAACCGGGTGGTTGTTTTTGATGATGGGCGGGGAAGTTACACCAGAACCATTGCCAAGAGTGGAACCGGAACCACCCAGGTGAGTAATCCGCGGGGTATAACCCTGACGGATCAGGGCAGAATTTATGTGGTCGACCGTGGAAATGAGAGAATTCAGGTCTATGAAAACAACGGGACCCATGTCCGGTCCTATGGAAATGCCCAGATTTTTAATGATGTGTGGGGTGTGGCGGTGGCCAATGACGGCAGTCTATTTGTGAGTGATTTTGGGGCAGATAAGATCCTCGTGTTTGATGCCGCGGGAAATTTGACGGGTTCGTGGGGAGAGTCGGGTAGTTTGAATCACCAGTTGGACGGTCCAAGTGATTTACAGATCGGACCGGAGGGAGACCTCTATGTTGCCGATTATCATAATTATTCGATTAAGCGGTTCACTATTGCCGGGCAACTCGTAAAAAAGATTGATTTGAGGAACCACGGGGGAAGAGGCGATTCCCGCGAAGACAGAAAATCAGGGCCCAGAAGGTTGAGTGTTCGTGAGGATGGTTTGATCATTGTGTCCGCTATCCGAGACTGGGGAAGAGAAAGAATATGGATATTTGATAAGTTAGGTAATAATCTATGGAGCAGGGAGCATAATTTTGGAACCTCTAGTTATACTGGATATGGAGGTTTGGTTAGTTTTAATCCGTTGGGGAAATTTGCATGGATATGGAATAAAAGAAATCAATTCCACCGCTATCATTCATCCTACCGGGCGGGTCCGCTGGTGATTCGTGACTCGATCCCGTATCCCATGCTGATCAGTGCGGGTCAGCAATTTCAAAGCACGAATTTGGATATTTCCTACAAGGTGACGGATGCGGATGATGCCAATATTACCACGGGAATGCTCGCACTGGTGGACGGGCAAAATTCATTTGATAAAATCATCATCCCGAAGACTTTTATCGGGGATGTTACCGGAAAGATCGGGCAGAGCGTGGATGTCAATGTCACCCACTCGATCAGCTGGGACATGCCACAGGACTGGAATGTTGCGGTTGGCAATGTGAAGCTGGAAATCTTTGCCAAGGACGACCGTGAACTGATTGATCTNCACCTGGTCACAATCCCGGCGGATGATGGCAATGCCACCCCTTTGACCATCAACCGCTTCCCCTTGAAAGACAGTGATTTTCTCGATGTCTGGCATTATCTTTTGGCCACGCAGGATCCCGGAGTAAAACTGGAAAATGGAGTGGTCATGCCCGCTGATCTTAATGCCACTCCCATCAGTCCGGCGTCCCTGTCCGGCAAACTTCTCTGGNTGGATGCCAGTGATGTTGACGGGGACGGACNGGCAGACAGTCTGGGGAACAATTCCAAGGTTTCCCTGTGGAAGGACAAGTCGGGTAATGATTTCAATGCCACGCAATCCACTTCGAANAATCAACCGGTATACAAGACAAACGACGGTGGATACCCGGCNCTTAGTTTCAGTGATCACTGGNTCGATTTAACTGCGGTGAATTTTAACGCCAAGCAAATCTTTGTGGCCACCAAATGCACATCCACATCAGACGATTACATGGCAATCATTTCCCGGGGTAATGATCGTGGGCAGTTGCGTATGNACAATCGAACAACCCAGTATCNCAAGGATNNTTNTTCCTTTACCGGNTCGGATGGGGCAATCAAAATTGACGGATTTTCCGGTAGATCTTTTTCCTTAAATAAGACCCACATTTTATCCGCCCGGTTGGGAACGGACAGTACATACAGCGGAAATTATGAAAACATGATNATAGGAAGGGATGATCACNATAATGATCGTTGGAAGGGGAGTATCTATGAAATTTTGGTGTTCGACCGNTTTCTTNCGGATTCAGAAGAGCAGGATGTGGAGTGGTATCTTACCCGGAAATGGGGAGCCTATGGTTCAACACCNCCGGGNGCGTATGCGGTCAATACAAAATCAAAATCCACCGGTATCAATTATTTGCTGGGCAGGATGAATTTGCGCAGGGCGACCACCGTGGAGGTCACCCGGGCAAGGGAGGCGACCACTCCNGGGAATATCAATAAATTCNCCCCGGAATTTCAAATTCTGCCGGGTGGAAATCCGGAAAAGATCAATGAGTTCACCATAGAAACCGAACGAACGGGTACTTTTGTTGTGCCCAACTGATNGAATNATTCTGACCAACTATTTTGAAAACCATGCAACCCATGATCGAAATATGAAGGGAACCACACTGATAAGGATGGTTTCAATTCTGTTTCTGTGGATGGGTGNTTTATCCGGTGCCCCCCAGGATCACTGGTATGCGGAACGCGACCGGAACTTTGGATATCTAGAGGGAATACGATATCCCATTGATGTCGTTCACGGAGATAATGGAAAGGCGTTTGTCATAGAACTTGATAATGACCGTGCCCAGTTTTTTGACCAAAATAATTCGGTGTTTTCAGTAAAGGGGGTGGGGGATGAACCCCGTGCGGTTGCCTATGGCAATGGTAAGTTGTTTGTGATCTCAANCAGATCGGACCGGGTGANCGTGCTCGATGAGAACGGNACCTCNCTCTACAACTTTGGATCCCGTGGATCCGGGAACGGACAGTTTGAAACTGGACTTGGNATTGCCACCGGATACAATGGAAATGACCTCGAAGTATTCGTATCCGATGANAGTTANGACCGNATCCAGGTGTTTGACGAGTTTGGGAATTTCAAGCGAAAATTTTCCACGGTTAATGGATCTCCCCGCGGGATCGCGATTGACGGAAACGGGTCTCTCTATGTAGCGGATGCATGGGACCGGGTTGATATTTATGACAGGAATGGCACCCATCTGCGCTCCATTACCGGAATATCAGGAGATCCTTATGGTTTGTCCATTCATGGAAACCGNNTGGCGGTGGGGAACAGTCACNGCGGTGTGGACAAGGTACGGATCTATGACCTGAACGGAACCTTCATCCGNGAATTTGGAACGGGTGGATCCGGCACGGGACAATTTGAAAGTCCCCANGGCGTGTCCTATGCAGAGAATGGAAATATCTGGGTGGCGGATTACTATAACCACCGGGTACAGATATTTGACGGGAACGGAACCTTTTTGAGTCAATTGGGAGAGCATGCCAATTCCCCCTTTTTAAGCAATCCATCCCAGATGGNCANGGATTCCCAAAATTTCTACCTGTCTGATACCGNAAGNAACCGGGTGGTGGTGATGAATCAAAAGGACGGATCCTATGTCCGGACCATTGCNAGAAGTGGAACCGGTCTGGGTCAGGTAACCAACCCTNTGGGAATTGNAATCGACGGGCAGGGAAAAATTTATGTCGTGGACAGTGGAAACGACCGAATCCAGGTATTTGAGAACAACGGTACATTTCTGCGCTCATTTGGAAATTCCGGGATATTTTCCAGNGCCTGGGGAATTGCCCTGGCGGAGGACGGCACGGTCTATGTCAGTGACTCGGGTGCCAACCAAATTAGGGTGTTTGACGGATCAGGTAATCTTACCGGTTCATGGGGAGAAAGCGGTAGTTTGATCAATCAATTGGATAATCCGTGTGGTTTACAGATCGGACCGGACGGGGACCTCTATGTTGCGGATTTTAATAACCGTTCAATCAAGAGATTTTCAGTGAGCGGGGAATTAAAACTTGCGATTGATTTAAGAAACCACGGGGGCAGTACAAACGGAAGTTCAAATCACGGAGCTTTTCCGATTTCACTGGCGGTTCGTGGAGACGGNGTGATTTTTACCTCAGCTCGTGACGGTACTTCCATTACNGAATTTTGGGCGTTTGACAAGTTGGGGACTGCACTCTGGAATACCAAAGTAAACTTTGGAACCAACCGGGGATTGGTGGCGGTCACTCCGCAGGGTGATTTTACCTGGGCATTTGAAGGAAGTGCAAAGTACCGGGCATTTCGTTCATCTTACCGGGCGGGACCCCTGATTATGGAGGATGCCATTCCCTATCCCATNCTNATCAGTGCGACNCAGGAGTTTGAGACCACTGATCTCGACATCGTGTACAAGGTGACGGATGCGGATGATGCCAATGTCACCACCGGATTACTCGCCTACATCGACGGGGATGATTCCTTCGATAAAATACTCCTGCCCAAAACATTCATCGGGGATGTCACCGGCAAGATCGGACAGAATGTGGATGTCAATGTCACCCACTCCCTGAGCTGGGACATGCCAAGTGACTGGAACGCATCGGTGGGAACGGTGGCGGTGGAAGTCTTTGCCAAGGACGACCGGGAACTGCTCGACCTTCACTTCGTGGAAATTCCCGGTGATGAAAACAATGCCACTCCACTGGTGATTAACCGCTTCCCCCTGAAAAATGCAGACTTTCTTGCCGCCTATCGATACCTCTTGGCCACGGGAGATCCGGAAATCAAGCTGGAAAAGGGAGTGGTCATGGCAAGTGACACGAATTCCACCCCGGTCCGGCCAGATTCCCTGCCGGGACTCGCCCTGTGGCTGGATGCGGCAGATATGGATGGGAACGGCCAACCGGATACATTACCNNACGNNTCCCTGGTTTCCGTGTGGAAGGACAAGTCGGGCAACGACTTCAATGCNTCCCAACCGGTCGAGGGCAATCAACCAAGATACTACAACAATAACGGCGTGCCCAAAATCTACTACAATGCGGGCCATAACAACTGGCTGAAGCTGACCGGTGTAAATATTAATGCTGAAGAGATCTTTATTGTCGCGGAAGCCCTGCAAAAACCGGGCTATAATGTACTTCTGTCATCTGGACTGGGTCGTGGACATATCCGATCTTTTCACAATAACTTGAATTTTGAACANCATCACNCTCATNCTTTTGCGGGCAGTGACGGAACATATCGAATAGATGGATTTGGTGGTAGCACATTCCAGCTTTCCACCAAACATATTCTTTATGTATCCCGCGGGAGTGATACCANAGGTGCGGGGCTCTATCCAGACATATGGATTGGCAATGAAGGTNCGACNATTGACAACAATAAATGGAANGGGAACATTTATGAAATCCTGATCTTTGATCAGCCCATAGGGANCGAGNNACNAANNAACATAGAATGGTACCTTGGGCAGAAGTGGGGAATTCGGGGCCCCATGCCCTGGGGAGGGAAAGCGGTCAAAAATGTGGTCAAGCAAAGTGGGCAGAAACTTTTACTGAAGAGAATGAATTTACGGCTGGCAACTGCTTCAGAGAAAGCACGGGCCCATCGGGGAACTACGCCCGGGAGGGTCAGTCAATTTGCACCGGACTTTCGAATCCAGCCAAGTGGAGATCCGGAAAAAATTAATGAGTTCACCATCGAAACGAAAAGAGGGGGAAGTTTCGTCGTACCTATCTGAGGGATTGTATGAACCATCAAGATAAAAACCTTGCGACCCATGATTNCAGGATGAATAGAACCGGTCTGATCTTCGCGGTTTTCAGTCTCTGCCTCGGGGTGGGGAGTGCGTGGGGTGCCCCCCAGGATCACTGGTATGCNGAGCGCGAAAGAAATTTCGGATACATTGGCGGGATGCACCAGCCCATCGGAATTGCCCACGGGAATAACGGCAGGATCTTCGTGGTGGAATTTTACAATGGAAGCATTCAGTTGCGGGANCAGAGCCAGGGGCTGATNACCCGGCGGGATTCGGGAGAAAATCCAAGGAGCGCAACCTTTGCGGACGGCCGGGCATATGTGGTGTCCGCAGGTTCTGAAAAAGTNTATGTGTTTGATGAAAATGGAACCTCNCTGTTCAGTTTTGGATCGAACGGAAGCGGGGACGGACAGTTTAAGGATCCCTACGGGATTGCCGCAGGGTATCATGGCAATGATCTGGAGATCTTTGTTTCCGACCCGACTGTGGACAGGGTATCCGTGTTTGACGCNAACGGTACCTATCTGAGAAAATTNTCCACCGTTGACGGGGAAGCCCGTGGAGTTGCGGTCGACCAAAACGGATCCGTCTATGTCGCGGATGCGGGAGAACGGGTCAATGTGTTTGACCGCAATGGAACGCTCCTGCGAACGATTACCGGAATTGCTGGCGATCCCTACGGGTTGTCAATTTTTGGGAACCGGTTGGCGGTGGGAAATGCGGACGGCAATCATGATTATGTGAAAATTTATGACCTCAATGGTTCCTTTGTCAGGCAATTTGGAGGGGATGGCACAGGAAACGGAAAATTCAGGCGTCCACTTGGCGTTGCCTACGATGCAAACGGCAGTCTTTGGGTGGCGGATTACGGAAATCACCGGGTCCAGGTATTTGATGAGAATGGCACATTTATCAGCAAGGTTGGACAGTTTGCTTCTGNGTCCACATCCCTCAATAATCCCATGGATATTGTCTACGGACTGGGGACCTACATCGTATCAGACAGTGGAAATAACCGGGTGGTCGCATTTGACGACAGGAAAGGTACTTTTTCCAAAATCCTTGTCAACGGAGGGAGTGGATACGCACAAGTGAGTGGTCCACGGGGGATCGCATTGGATAGTCAGGGAAGGATATTCGTGGTGGACCGCGGGAATCAAAGGATTCAATCCTACGACAGCAATGGCACGCACCTTAATTCCTTTGGTAATCCGCAGCTTTTTNATGATGTTTGGGGAGTTGCGGTTGCCCCGGACGGAACCATTTATGTGAGTGATTTTGGAGCCGATAAAATCCTGGTGTTTGACGGCTCGGGGAATTTCTCCGGTTCCTGGGGAGAGGCGGGGAATTTGAGCCACCAGTTGAACGGACCAAGTGATTTGCATATCGGTCCGGAGGGGGACCTTTATGTTGCGGATTACTATAATTATTCGATCAAACGGTTCACGGTTGCCGGTGAACTCATTCTAAAAATTGACCTTAGGCAGCACGGGGGCAGTGGAAGCAGTGATGATAGATGGGGGTCTCGGTCGCGCACAGTCAGTGTGAGGGAGGATGGTCTGATCATTACCTCTGCATACTATGACCATTACAGGGGAAAATTTTGGGTGTTTGATAAGTCGGGAAACAGTTTATGGACGAGAACCAAGAGTTGGACGGGTAACTACTCCGGCACCAGGGGATGCGTCGCATTCAATTCGATGGGAAAATTTGTCTGGGTATGGGACAAATATGACCAGTTTGCCCGCTACCATTCCACCTACCGGGCGGGTCCGTGGCTGAGGCGGGATGCGATTCCCTATCCCATGCTCATCAGTGCGACTCAGGAGTTTGAGACCACTGATCTCGACATTGTATACAAGGTGACGGATGTGGATGATGCCAATGTCACCACCGGATTGCTCGCCTACATCGACGGGGATGATTCCTTTGACAAAATACTCCTGCCCAAAACCTTCATCGGGGATGTCACCGGCAAGATCGGACAGAATGTGGATGTCAATGTCACCCACTCCCTGAGCTGGGACAT
>NHDJ01000083.1 GCA_002167265.1 Verrucomicrobia bacterium TMED56
CGGGGACGGAACCAATACCTGGCGTGAACTCACCGCTCTGGAATATCACTATTGGACGCAACCGTTACCTCATGGATTATCGAGGTGGATTCATTCCCTGCCCTCTTGGTTTGATTCACTTTCTCTGTATTTCATGTATCTTATCGAACTCGCCCTTCCTCTTTGCTTTTTTTTACCAGGAAATGCAAGACGGGTAGCCCTGATTGGGCAAGTCGTACTACAGGTAGCCATACTACTTTCGGGCAACTACGGCTTTTTCAATTTATTAACCCTTTGCCTCTGCATCCCGCTGGTGGATGATCAGGTCATACCCTCCGCAATAAACAATCGCTTTTCGAAAAGTACAACCGGGACTACAGCCAGTAAGTCAGCTTTTCGAACACCCGTTCTTTTTCTCCTCTTTTCAGTTTTTCTGACCACCAGTTATGGTCACATCCTCAACGACCTGAGGGGAAATAAAGCTAGAGAAGAATTCCTGGAAGTACCTCAATGGATTCAATTGTTAAAGGCAAAGGCAAGGGTCCTGCGTTGCTTTAACTCCTACGGTTTGTTCAGGGTCATGACCACATCCCGACCTGAAATCATCATTGAGGGGTCGATGAACGGCGAAAGCTGGCAAACCTATGAATTCAAATGGAAACCAGGAGATCCTTATCGACCAACCGCATTTGCCGGTCCCCATATGCCAAGACTCGATTGGCAAATGTGGTTTGAAGGTCTCAATTTTGAAAACTATGTTCAAAATGACTTCACCAACTTCTTGTATTTTCGATTTTTGCAAATCTCAGCCAATGGTGGAGATCAGAACGATTTCGCAAATCTACAGAAAGTACTCGGTGAACAAGAATTTTTCGCACTGTCCAATTCCCCTAGTCATATCCAGCAGCAGGTTCTTCAAAACTATAATCAATTGCTCGGAGCGTTTCTTGGTCGGTCCCAATGGTTTGGGAATTTCCTTGAAGCGTTGTTCCTGCAAAATGAGAATGTTCTAAGCCTGCTTGCTGAGTATCCCGAGTTCCCTAAAGGTCCAAATCAACTTAGGATAACACTTCGACACTACAAATTCTCGAAGGTCGGTGGATCCTTCTGGAAAACAAGCGAGATCCCCAAGGCATCCTTACTTATTAAAAAGTGGTGATCGAATAACCTTGAGGAAATTCATTTTTTGTTCACTAAACTAGACGCATGAAAAGTTCATATGAATTGGCCATGGAAAGAATGGGAGGCGGCGACAAACCCCTCAACGAAGAACAAAAAGCAAAAATTGCGGAAATTGATTCGAAATATAAGGCCAAGATTGCCGAGCGGAAAATTTTTCTGGAAAAAAGCATACAGGATGCTTTAGCCAAAGGAAGTCACGAAGATGCAGAAGAAGCTCGAAGAATTTTGGCTCAGGAAGTAAACAACTTCGAGGAAAAGGCCGAATCCGAAAAAAACAAAATCCGGGACAACTAGTTCTACGATTTCGCTTTGCGGAAACTGTCTATGTAAATCATGGCAAGGGGGATGCCGTAATCTCCCCATCGTTCAATCCATTCAAAGATATTAACGATTCCCATGCCGGTAACAGTATCCGCTGGTACATATAAAAACTCAGTAAACAGTTTCCAAAACAGAGCCAAAAATATTAAGGGCCGAACCGGAGCCAAAAAGATCAATACGCCCAAGGCTAATTCCCCATACCCAATCTGGGTAATGAAAGCTACATCTGCATCGACTCCGATCGATTGCCAGTGATTAATCAACATTTGCTTTTCCACCGCGAAACCGAACCCCCCATGCCCAATCAGTAAAAGGGCTAAGCAGGTTTTACAAAGAAAGAAAACGGTATTGATCGTAGATTCCTTAATTTCCGGCTCCTGATAATTTGAAAATAAGTCTTTGCGGGTGATTGCGAACGCCCCCCCCATCACCAAGAGCATAAACGGAGGTCCCCAATTCCCTGCCCTTTCCCAAAACTCCCAGGTTTGCATCTTGGCCACCCGCATCGAGTCAGTGGCCAGTTGCACCACCCACCCTCCATCAATTTCCACTTTTTCAAGATTGCCCGCTAATGGACGTAAAATGGCAGTCCAAAGAGCCCATAAAAACATCCAAATTAAGATCGCCCGGTTACTCCCCCGCAGCAGAAGAATGGCCATCAGGATATCGAATGCGCCAATGAGCGGTTGCATAGACCAGGCAATTTCAGGCTCGATTCCCTGCGAGGCAAAAAAGGGTAACCATCCGGATTTAGTAATCAAACCCCAGGTGCCGTGCCCGATAAAACATAAAGCCGCTGTGACACGCAGAGTCCAATGCAGTTGGACCTGTAATATCTTTTTATCTCCTGAGTGTGGAAGGAAGAGACCATGCGTAAAATATTCTTTAACTGTCATCACATCATGCTGATTGACCGACCCAAGATAGGCAATTAGGAAAAAGGAATGTTTTTCATAAAATCTTTGCCACTTTCTTTATCTTTCGTCGGATGCTTTTTTCTGCCTAGTTCGCTAAACGCTCAACTCATTGAAGAATTCTGCGATAATTTAGTGAACTTTGGTAAATTCTACAAAAATCCGGAATCCACCACTCTTCAAACTGCCAAGCTCTTCCTCTCTTACCAGCACCAAATTGGACATATTGACGGATCCGATAACAACGGGCAGCCTTTTGATGATTCCTTTGAGGAATTCCGTCGCGTTTGGGTTGGATTGTCGGGTGATTTTGGTAACTACTGGAAATTCAAAGTTGTCAGCCAAATATCTAATGACCGAAATGCATATCCGGACGATTATCGTCAGTGGGGTCATGAGACCTTCCGGGCAGCAAATATTACCTTTGATGCAAATCAATTTTGGGAGATCGATGGCCTAGACTCCCTCGACATTGGCTATGGCCGTCGAACAGGGCGAATGGCTGACGAATGGCAAAGATCATCTACCATGATTAATTGCCTGGAACGTTCATCTTTTGCCAATAAGCTTTGGCTCTATGATAAGGAAAAAGGCAATCCATTAGCAGCATGGGTAAAATGGACGGCAGGAAAGCACACCTTTGATACTGCAATCTTCTCTGGCTCCTATAGCGATTACATAGGAGGTTGGGATGACAGTAAGATTTACTACGGGTCGTGGCTGGGAGACTTCTCAGTGGGGAGTTCCTATGAATTACTCGAATACTGGGTGTCTTATTACAAGCAGGATGGATCAATCAAACAAGACCGTCTGGCTGGTGGAAACGATTGGGCATTATCTTTAGTCAATCGTACCGGCAATGGTCCATGGTCCCTGCACAGCACTCTAGCCTTTGGAAATAATGGAGACCAAACCAATACGAATCGCGAAGGAGGTTTTGGAGGAATTGTCCTTATGCCCATGTTCTGGATAAAAGATAATAAGTTGAAATTAGTAGGCAGATATTTATACCAAAAGGCAGATCAATCAGAAGGCCTTAAGCTTAACAGTCGATATGCACCACTTGCTGACAAACGAGATGGCAAAATAGATTTAAACAGTGGACGCGGGGATGAACACCAAGCGATTTATCTTGGCCTAAATTACTATCTTTGTGGAGAAAACCTTAAGGTCGTTAGTGGCATTCAGCATGATGATCTTAAATCCAACGAATTTACCCAGCTTCGCGGATGGACAATGGGAACAAGCATACGGCTTTGGTTTTAAATAACTATGGCAAAAGCCAACAATTCGCTTTTACATTTTCCCGGCAACTCAAGTTGCTTGGTAAACTAAACGACGGGGAGGATAGAGCTCTAAACCATAAGATTGATTGATCATTAATATCCAATCTTCAGGCCACTTTTTGTTGTGAGGATTAGAGATTCCTCTGCACACAAAATCCTTGGAATTTGTGTGAAAAAGGAAAAAATGATCGGCTTCTTTATCGTCTTCCAAATCATTTGAAAAGTCATTGAATTCTAGGTGATTCAGCAGTCTTACAGTTGGAGTCTCAGCTTCAATGTAAGAGGATGAGATTTCAATCGATGGTGGAATAATGTTTTGTTTTCCAAATTCTCCAATATTTGTTTTTTTAAGAGTAAATTCCCTCAATGAAGATAAAAAACGAGTTATTCGCACACGATACCGGTGACCGCAAGAATTAATGTCCACAACCGTCTCTCTGCCTTTGAAAGGCAAACGAACCAAACGAGTAAAAGTTTCACCTGACGCAGGTTCAGGAAGATTCATGTATGAAGAATGTTTGGAGGCTTGCTCTTCGAGCAAACTTGGGAAAAAGTTTTGCATGAAGTTTTAATCAAGCATTTTTAGTGCCATGAACTTACACATGGCTCATAAAAAGTAAGTCTCCTAGCAACTAAACGAGTTTTTTTTCCTCTCAAGGGTCTTCCACTGATTGCGAACGATCTCTTCCATAATCAAACTCTCATTTTCCATTGATTCAAGTAATTTGAACTGGACTTTGGCTCTTTCCAAGTTTTGTTGTGGGTGGTTCGTTTTAAAGTATAAGTCTCCATCAATATAATCAGTAAGAAATCTGATCCCTAGTTCATAAGTAATGGCTAGGGGTGCAAGAGCTAGTCCAGCAACCTCGATACTTTCCAGCATTTTATGAGTGGACTCTAAATATCCCCTGACAATTGACTTAAAGATTTCGTAATCAAAAGATATTTTATTTAAGTCTTTTTCCTCTTCATGCGAGGTGCATGAAGCCGTTCTTACAAGGTCACCAAAGTCATGTAGTACACAACCTGGCATAACTGTATCAAGATCGATCACACAGACTCCTTTACCCGATTTATTATCCAAGAGCACATTATTTAACTTGGTGTCATTATGAACAACTCTCAAAGGATATTTTTCAGTCGCAACTGCCTCACAAATGTCCTTGCGNGATAATACGAACTGATAAAGGTCCCTCGCTGAATTCAAACGATTCAACGGATCAGCTTCCGTCGATTTCAAAAAGTTCTGGTACCGTTGTGAAGTGTTATGGAAATTAGGAATNGTTTCATGTAAAGGACTTCCTGGTAAATCCGACAAATCCACTTGAAATTGACCAAATGTTCGTGCTGCTTCGTAGGCTTGGGAGGTAGTTTCCGGTACATCCAGGCAAATTACTCCCTCAACATAATGCAACATCCTCCAAAAATTACCATCTTCATCCAAATGGAAAAATTTACCATCTTTAGAGGAAACTAATTGTAAGCAATTCTGATTAGGCTTGGATTGAAGATGCCGAGTGACCCTTGAGAAGTTTTCCATTAGACGAATTGGGTCTTCAAAAACAGAATGATTAATTCTTTGGAGAGTAAATCGTTTGACNTGCCCCTCACTTTTCATCTCAACCACCAAAGTATCGTTAACATTACCCCTTCCATTGGGAGAGAAGCTAGAGAAAGTACCATTAACGCAAAATCTTCGCACAAGGGCAGCAACTTTTTGCTCATNAAATNTTTTCAAGCCAAATATATCTCTCAAAATCTTAAATTACTCAATCGCGAATTCAAATAATAAATTCTTACCAATATAATTGTGCTTTAATTTTCATATTAAATGATGACTTGTAAGTTAACAAAGGTTTGGTTTACGCTAGTATTATGAAAGACATTTTTACTTTAATCTTAGTATTCTTTTTTGTAGCNTCTTGCGGNACTCAAGAGGAGGATACCTCGCCACCCGATAAAATGAATAAGATTTCCGATGTTGAAAATAAAAATATTAGAACTTCGGATGCACCGTCTTTACCCTCTGATACTTTATTTGATAACGCTTTTGTTGGAAATACTTTCTCCTATAATAGAACTTTTTCCGAAAATTTTGAGAATATTGAAATTCCTCGTTTGCCTCCTCCNGGTGCGGGTCCAGAGTATAAANTAAAACGGAATGCCAATGACTCTGGTTTANTTCCCGTAAGTAAAGGTCGACTTAGGTTTAAAAATGACAATCAGCCCTTTTCAGGAAAAGTATTTAGACATTTCTTATCAGGACAACTTGAACACTTCTCCGTTTACGAGAACGGATTTAGAGTGGGAAATGCATACTGGTGGAATCTTGAAGGGAATTTAAAAAAAATCTCTCAAGGTTGGGGTTTTGATCATCAGGAACTCGAAATCTTACCTTTATCAGATGATCCAAGTGATAAACAAACTGAAAACCCCATTGATCAATTATCAGAGACAATGAAAAGGCTTAATCCAGAACTAGCGGAAAGCTCACTATTTGGAGGATTACAAAGTGAATGGGAAGAATGGTTTACCGTAAATTCGGATGGGATAACCNTTAGTTTACACAATGGTGAAAACCTTACTGGTGAAGTAAAAATTTATTCTGATGATGGAAATCTAAATTTGATTAGAAGATATAAAGACGGACTTTTGGAGGGCGAGCTTGCCAGTTACCACGCAAATGGGATTCAATCTCAATCCGTTCAATATAAGGAGGGAATCAAAAATGGAGAAGAAATCTGGTGGCAGGATAATGGATTCAAGTCTTATTCTGCCANTTACTTGGACGGAAATCTGCATGGAAAAACATACAACTGGGATGAAAATGGGTTTCTTNTTTCAGAAGTTGAATTCGATCATGGAAAACCCCTTAGACCGATAAATGGAGTTTCCTCGTCTCTTAAACAGGTTCAGTAATAATTTCTTTTACAAAGGTAACACCTGAAAATTTACAAATCATCGTAGTGGTAAAAAACTGGAACCTAGAAAACTCAATATGACTCCAACCAGAGAAATCAAAGTTAATAAAACTGACCAAGTACTAAGCATCTCTTTTTCTGTAAATCCACTTAATTTCTGAACTACCCAGAATCCACTGTCGTTCATCCAAGATAAAGTGATCGAGCCAAATCCAATAGCNAGAAAAATATAAACTGGATGATATGGAAGAGAATCTCCATCTCCAATGATTGAAGCCATCAGTCCTGCTCCAGTAATCATTGCTACGGTGGCTGATCCTTGTGCAATGCGTATAAATGCCGTAAACCCCCAGGCTAGCAGTACATAGGATACATCCATCCGAATAGCGTAATGGGCTATCACCTCTCCCACCCCGCTCAGACGAATCATTCCACCATACGCTCCGCCTGCACCAGTAATCAATATTATGGAACCTGCAGTCATCAAAGGTGCCTCCAAGGTTTTACTGAGTAAAGATTGCTTTGCTCTGCCAGTGGAACTTTCTTGCCTGATTAGAAGAATAACCGAAAGGATTGCAGCAATAGACATGGCTACATTTGGCTCGCCCAAAAATGACAGAATCCGAAAGTTGGGATTTTCCATAACTGGAGCCAATCCCCCCAAATCAAGTTCCTGAGCACCCAAAACTTTAAGCAAAGAGATGCACGAAATTAGAATAACAGGNAATATAATAGGTAGATAGGAAAGAAAAAGGGGTGGTAAATCACTTAAATCCCTTTCCAATGTTTCCTCCAGGTTCTTGCTATTAATTCCTCCAACCTCTCGCATTGGAAAAGAGTACTTTCTATCAAACCACCCTGCTACCCAAAGAACGAATATTGCAATTGGAAAACTTGCCGACAACCCTGCAATCAGAGCATATCCAAGTTCGATCCCCAGATTATCCGCAATGATTAATGGTCCAGGTGTAGGTGGCACCATTGAATGGGTTATGGCTCCGGCTCCTGCCATAGCGATTACAAAATAGAGATATCGACCACCTGCTCGAATTGACATCGCCCGTGCTAAGGGAATAAGGAGAAAGAATACGGTGTCAAAAAAAACTGGAATAGAAAGTAGGAATCCACTAATTAAGAGCACCAACCCAGCTCGCTTTTCTCCAAAAACTGATAAGAGGTGTCGTACGACTCTTTCAGCGGCACCGCTTTTCATCATGCATGTTCCGACAATAGCCGCCAATGCAATAATTAAACCAATTCCACCCGCCGTATTACCAAATCCTAAAAGGCTCCATTTTACTGCCAACGAAAAATTAGAATGGGTAACATCTGATTCCTGTAAATCAACTCGATCGTGAAAAAGTCCTTTATTTTCAATTGTAGGTTCCGGAAGAGGGCCCGATAACAACCCCACCATTATGGCCCCGATCATCATGGCCAAAAAAGGGTGTAACTTCCAGCGGGCTATTGAAACAATCACCCATGCAACAGAGAGCAAAAGAACCCACATGGGGAAATGATCCAGCGATTGACTCAAAGCAAGGAATTCCATTTTAGAACAGTTTATGATGATGGAGGAGACAGGACTTCGGCAAGTAGAAATTTTCTTTAGAACAGGAAGATTAGGTCTCTGAGGAAGAAGATTGCAGAAATTAGAATATTAGATTAAAAGAATTAATTTTACTCTTTTTATTATGCCCACTTCAACCATAGCATACACCAAAACGGACGAAGCCCCTGCCCTCGCCACATACTCTCTTCTGCCAATTATTCGAGCTTTCACGAAAAGTTCTGGAATTGAATACGAAATCAAGGATCTTTCTTTAGCGGCTCGAATCTTGGCTCACTTCCCTGACTGCCTATCACCCGAGCAGCAAGTCCCAGATGCATTGTCTGAATTGGGTAAGCTGGCTATTGAACCCGGTGCAAATATCATAAAACTGCCAAACATAAGTGCCTCGATTCCCCAGTTGCAAGATGCAATTAGCGAACTTCAAAATAAGGGATACCCGATACCCGATTTCCCATCGGATCCCCTATCCGATGAGGAAAAGTCAATCCGCTCGACCTATGCAAAAGTTCTGGGTTCGGCCGTTAATCCAGTTCTTCGTGAAGGAAATTCTGATCGTCGAGTTGCCAGACCCGTTAAAGAATATGCCAAAAAAAATCCTCACTCAATGGGAGACTGGAATCAAGATTCCACGACCCATGTTTCACACATGGAAGAGGGTGATTTTTACGGGAGCGAACAATCAGCGACTATCGATTCAGAGACTTCCATTTCCATAGATTTTGAAAGTTCGGACGGTAATTCCAAGGTATTGAAGGAAGGACTCATTTTACAGGAGGGAGAGGTTATAGACGCCTCGGTTATGAGTTGTGAAGCCCTTCGTTCTTTTTTGTCTAAGCAGTTCGACGAGGCGAGAGACCAGCAGTTACTCTTCTCCATTCATTTAAAAGCAACGATGATGAAAGTCTCCGACCCCATCATCTTTGGGCATTGTGTGGAAACTTATTTGGGTGAAATTATATACGAATATAAAGACGAGTTCAAAAAGGCTGACTTCAATCCGAATAATGGACTATCTGACTTCTACCGGGCACTGGAAACCATGGATTTCGAAAAGCAAATTGCGATTCGAAATCGTTTGCAGGATACACTGAATAACCGTCCTCTTTTGGCGATGGTCAATTCCGACAAGGGAATTACCAATCTGCATGTTCCCAGTGATGTCATCATCGACGCTTCGATGCCCGCCATGATCCGCTCATCCGGACAGATGTGGGGACCGGATGGAGAGCTTTGGGATACAAAAGCTGTTATTCCGGACCGCAACTATGCAGGCGTGTATCAGGCAACCATTGATTTTTGTAAAGAGCATGGAGCATTTGATATCACAACCATGGGAAATGTCGCTAATGTGGGACTCATGGCAAAAAAAGCCGAGGAATACGGCTCGCATGACAAAACATTTGAAATCGAATCACCGGGAAAAATCCGAGTTACTGATCAACAATCCGGAAAGGTGCTTTTTTCACACGAGGTAGAGCGTGGGGACATTTGGAGAATGTGCCAGACGAAGAAAATCTCTATTGTTGACTGGGTAAAACTTTCTGTAAACCGTTCCAAATTAAGTGGTTCACCTGTCATTTTTTGGCTAGACGAAAAACGTGCACATGACGCCAATCTCATAAAATATGTTCAACAGGAACTTGAAGATTTGGATACAGATGGATTAGACATTCAAATTCTGGCACCTATTGAGGCCACAAAAGTTACCTGCCAAAGATGCAAGGATGGATTGGACACCATTTCCGCTACTGGAAATGTTCTTAGAGATTATCTTACCGACCTTTTCCCTATTCTTGAACTTGGTACAAGTGCAAAAATGCTTTCCATTGTCCCACTCCTTTCTGGTGGAGGATTATTTGAAACTGGAGCGGGAGGCTCTGCACCCAAGCATGTTCAGCAATTTGTGGAAGAAGGTCATCTAAGATGGGATTCTCTGGGGGAATTCTTGGCTATCGCAGTTTCTTTGGAAGATTTGGGGGGGAAAACAGGTAACGGGAAGGCAAAAATTTTAGCCGACTCACTCAACTCAGCGATTGGAAAATTCCTGGATGAAAACAAGTCACCCTCTCGAAAAGTCAATGAAATTGATAATCGAGGCAGTCACTTTTATCTATCCTTGTTTTGGGCGGAAGCTTTAGCCAAGCAGGAAAACGATTCCGGACTGCGTGATCAATTCTCCCCGCTCGCCCGTACCCTGCGTGCCAACGAAGAAAAAATCATTAATGAACTGAACGAGACACAGGGCTCCCCGGTTGATCTTGGTGGATACTACTTCCCCGACGAAAACAAAGCATCTTCTGCGATGCGACCGAGTGAAACTTTCAATCAGGCACTGGCGACGATCGCCTAAAAGAAAAAATCACTGAAAACTGTCCTAGGAATGTTCAATTCACTTAACCGGTTTTTAATTCCAGTTCATCGACCCGTTTTTCGAGTCCTCCCTTAAGTTTCGATTTTTTCTTCTCCGCCTCGTAGGATTCTTCAGGCACTATTCCCATCACCACCTCCTCGAGTATTTCAATGCGCTTTTTCATTTCAATTGATTCCTTGGTCAGATTCGTCTTTCCGGAGAAAACCTGCCAAAAGAGAAGGGTCATCCATCCGCAATAAATCCACAGTCCTTCAATATTATACTGGGAATCCCAATAAAAAAAATATACGAGAAAAAGAATCACCGGGATAATCAATTTTACAAGTCTTGTAAGTACTTTGGCTGTTATCATATCCAAAAAATAATTTAGGCAACCTCTCTTTAAAAGAGTTAATTTTTAATAGATCCTGACTCGGCACACATAAAAATCGCTGACGATTACAAACTACAAGAAATTGACACAATGTAAGATAGTTTTGGCAACAAGTAAACAAAGCGGCAAGCCACCGAGTTCCAAAGCACGCGAACACAAATAACATTACCTTGCATCCTAAACCTCTTTACTAATTAGATCATTTTCCAATTGCATTTACCTGCAAAGCTTTCAGGAATCCTTCCCATGAAATACAATCTATTTTCCATTATCCCCATTATCATTTTGATCTTTGGAGCCCAATGTATGATAGCGAAAAAACCTAATGTTCTATTCATTCTCGTAGACGACATGGGTGTAAAAGACTTATCCAACGAGGGATCAACTTTTTATGAAAGCCCCAACATTGACCGGATTGCCAATGAGGGCATGAAATTCACCCGTGGATATGCGACCTGTCAGGTCTGCAGCCCTTCCCGTGCCAGTATTTTAACAGGTAAATATCCAACCAATCATGGAATCACTACCTGGATTGGTGATCGGGCGGGAGAATCGTGGCGGGGAGCCAATCGTTTTGACAGCCATCTCCCCCCCGAATATGGAAGGAATTTACGGGCTTCAGAAATTACTCTCGCTGAAACCATGAGGAAAGCGGGATATAAGACTTTTTTTGCCGGGAAGTGGCACTTGGGTGGCAAGGGCTCCTGGCCAACTGATCATGGATTCGATATCAACAAGGGTGGATGGGATGTGGGCGGTCCACGCGGTGGGTTCTTTTCTCCTTATGTTAATCCAAACTTGGAATCGGGACCGAATGGTGAATCCCTAACCCTACGCCTCGGACAGGAAACCGCCAACTTCATTGAAACTCACAAAGATCACCCATTCCTTGCCTACCTTTCCTTCTACACCGTCCATGGACCCATCCAAACCACACATGCACTGTGGAAGAAATATAGAGAAAAAGCTAAAAAAATGGGCTTGATTACAGACAAAGAGCGATTTCTTTTTGATCGTCGCCTGAATGTCAGACAGGTCCAGGACTGCCCGATTTACGCGGGTATGATCGAACAACTCGACCAATCAATCGGCATCGTGCTCTCCAAGCTCAGTGAACATAGTCTGGAAAACAACACTATTATTTGCTTCACCTCCGATAATGGTGGCGTCTCTTCCGGAGATGCCTACGCCACCTCCAACCTCCCCCTCCGTGGAGGGAAAGGGCGCCAGTGGGAAGGGGGCATTCGTGAACCCTTTTACCTAAAAGCACCCGAAGTTACAAAAAGTGGATCGAAAAACGACACCCCTGTCAGTGGAATCGACTGGTACCCAACCCTACTTGAACTCTGCGGAATTGAAATTCCCAAAAATCAAAAAGTGGATGGGGTTAGCCTCGTTCCTTTACTCAAAGGTAAATCCATTAAAAACCGTCTGCTCTACTGGCACTATCCCCACTATGGTAATCAGGGAGGCGAACCAAGTTCCATAATTATGGAAGGCGACTGGAAGTTAATTCATTATCACGAAGATGACCGGAATGAGTTATATTATTTAAAAACTGATATCGGTGAGCAAAAAGATCTTTTTTCCAAGAAAAGTATGAAGGGGATGGAAATGCTTAAGAAATTGGATGCTTGGCTCAAGATAACAAAAGCTAAGTTTCCGCAACCCGATCCACAATTTAATTCCGCTAAGAGAGAAGCCCGGTGGAAAAACCTAAAATCTGCGGGCAAAGAAAGACTCGAAAAGCAACACGCATCTTTCCTCGCCCCNAATTNCAAACCTAACAAGGATTGGTGGGGAAGTTCAGTAGATTGATTTTCAAAATCAGTATCCACATTTACCTTCCAAACTGAAACTTGCTTATTTTGAAACAAGCCTTCATTTAAAGTTTATGAAAAAATTAAGTCTCGTTTCTTTAATTCTTCCTTGTTTGCTTTTTGCCCAAGAAAATGTTTCCAACGCTGATCTTTCCAAAAAGCTGNACTTAATTCTGCAAAAAATCGGAGGACTGGAAGAACGGGTATCTCAGTTGGAATCTGACAATATTGCAGTAAGGANTAGAGGTTGAAAAAGTTGCTGAATCTGTACAAGAAGCAAAATCCATCACTGAGCAAATCACGATTCCTAACAATGATCAGGATAAGAAATCATTCTTTAATAAATTACGTATCGGACTTGAAAGTGATGCTACCCAAAACAAAGGACCATGGACTCAAAAATCCACTTGGCAAGCAATGAAGAAAAACCTCTCTCGTTTCCAAGTCCGCAAACTTTTGGGTAATCCCAACTCGATCAAGGGCGACCTCAGTCCTCGAATCGATCAAGTCTACCATTATCACGGTGACTTGAATGCTGATGGTGATGAGGAAAAAGCTATCGTTAACTTCTATCGGGACAGGGTAGTTTCATTCGCATCTCCCTTTCTGAAATAGCATCCACTCCAAGCAATGGTCGGGCTTTCCGTGCTTGACTTCTGAAAAGTTTTCATCATGATAATGAATAACTTGATTTCTACCCCGTGGTGGAGATTTTAGGTTAACCTAACAAACAAACAAACAAACAAACTACTATGAAAAACAAACTACTAGCTATTATCGCTGCTTTCGGTTTGGTGGGAAGTGCTTCCGCTGTCGAAATCAACGAAAATCTTAGCATCAATGGTTTCATTGATGGTTCTTATTCAAACCTTGAACAAGGTGCAGNAGAAAATGAGTCTATCGGAGTTGATGAAGTTGAACTTAACTTCATCGCTAATGCCGGAAACGTTTCTGGAGAATTGCATGTCGACAGTTCTGATATGAATGATCTCGATATCGAACAAGTGCACTTTACCTACACCTTGGATAATGGTCTTTCCGTTACTTTTGGTCGTTACGGTTCAGCCCTAGGTTTAGAGCGAGAAGACCCAGCTGGTCTTTACACCTTTAGTCGTGCCTACGAAGGATTCAACCTCGGTGATGTTGATAATTTCTTTCGCGAAGGAATTGCTCTTGGTTACAGTACTGGCGACATTGCACTNGGTCTTTCTATCGATCAATCTGATGGGGATAACTTGCAAAATGATGATGTAAATTTCGAAATTTCCGCGTCTTATACAGGAATCGAAAATCTCGNGCTTAATGTTGGATACCGCACCGACTCAGAAAATGACGGACTCGNTACAGCTGGTGATACCGATTACACCAACATCAACGGAACTTANTCTATGGGTAAGGCAGTGATAGCTGCTGAATGGTCAAATATCGATTCTGACATAGCATTGACAGGTGATCGCGATGCATACCTCATTTTGGTTGATTATGACTTTTCAGACAAACTTGGTGGTGCAATCCGCTACTCTGAAGAAGATGTAGACAATGCAGGGACTGATCAGTCCAAACTTACGATTGCTCCAAATTATTCATTGACTGATTCACTTGGATTGATCGTTGAGTACAGTGACATTGATGGTGACACTGCAGCTGATGATGATGAACTCATCGCGGTTGAGCTTACTTACACTTTCTAAGTCTAGTACCTAAGAAAAGTTTTCTAAGGGCCGCCTAAATGGGCGGCCCTTTTTTTATTCATTTGTAGAATTAGGAAAAGAAAATATAAAATTGATCAAAGATCATTAAACCCTAGTGTTAGCTGAAATGATCAATCTGTCAGACGGATACTCCCCTCCCCCGATNAATCCTAAATTTGAATTAGGAGAAGTAATTTTTCACAAAAAATACGGCTATCGCGGAGTAATTGTTGATTTTGATGAATGTTGCCAGGCTCCTGATCAATGGTATCAGTCGAATGCCACCCAACCCTCCAAAACTCAACCATGGTATCATGTATTAGTTGATGGCAATCAACAAGTTACCTATGTAGCAGAATCAAACCTTGATTATGACCAGTTAAATAAACCAGTTGTACATCCTATGCTTAATCTCTTCTTTTTCGGCCATGACGAGTCGGAAAACCGATACTTACGAAACGATGTTCCATGGGATCCTGGAAATCCACCTGACGCACCTCCACCTTCTCCCCCGCCAGACTTCACCCCTTCTGGTCCACTAAGTTAATAAACATCTTTTAAATATCGCCTATCTTTTTGTAAGCCTTTTACCCACTTACTGGCTTCATCATCAGTCATCGAACCTTCTTCACTAGCGATTCTACGGATAGCGTGATCCACATCCTTTGCCATCCTTGATGCATCACCACAAACATAAAAAAAGGCACCTTCCTGTATCCATCTCCAAAGTTCCGATTTTTTCTCAAGCATTTTGTGCTGAACATAGACCTTATCTTCTTGGTCACGAGACCATGCAAGGTCTAAATTACTTAAAACACCGGCTTTTTGATAGTCCGACCATTCATTCCCGTATAAATAATCGGTCTTCTGGCTACGATCTCCAAAAAACAACCAATTCTTACCCGACGCACCTGTAGCCATCCTTTCTTCAAGAAAAGCACGAAAAGGGGCAATTCCAGTACCAGGTCCAACCATAATGATTGGGGTTTGAGGATCTGCAGGCAATTTAAAGTTCTTATTAGGATGTAAATAACAGGGTATTCTTTCGCCCACTCGTTCCGCTAAATAAGAAGAACACACTCCTTTTCTCTCTCTACCGTGTCCATCATAGCGAACCACAGCGACCGTAAGGTGAACTTCATCTGCGTGGGCAGCAAGACTGGATGCTATCGAATACAATCTGGGAGGCATGGGGCGCAGTAAATCAATAAAAGTCTGTGCATCCATTCCACTTTGAGGGAATTCCAAAAACAAATCGATTAATTCACGCCCCCACATGTATTCTATCAAAGCTTCCTTATTGGAAATCTGGAGCAATTCAGCGAGTTTTTCAGACTCTGCAATCTCATTGAATTTCTTGATTTGAATTTTACTGAGTACCGTACAAGCAAGACGATGCATCAAGGCGTCTTGCAAAACGAGATTTTCTTCATTAACCAATACCGTTTCATCTCCTGCTAACCCCACAGTCCGCAACAAGTCATCGACCACTTTAGAACAATTTACAGGAAGTACGCCAAGAGAATCTCCCGGTAAGTATTCCAATCCACTATCCTTCAGAGACAATTCAAAATGTCTTGTTTCCTTATCCGACCCTTGAGTCATCAATCGATTAACGAGTAATTCTGAAGGGTATGGATTAGACTTTGAGTAGAGTGCGTGATCCATTAGGTAATGTGTTCAAGTTATAAGAATACATGATAGGCAAGATATTGTTGTGACAAAAGCCGAACATAAATCCAAGACAAATTGATCACCTTTAATACAATTGCGGAAAATTTAATATAGTGTAACCAAGATGATATGGATTGGCTTACTACTTTAGATAAAATCGAGGCAAAAAAATGGGAAGATGTATTTATTAATTATTCGTTCGATTTGGAAGAATGGACAGTTGCTAGGGAAACTTTGCTTGCTTTGATTGATAAAGATAAGAAAATCGCCAGCGAATTACATATTCGTTCATACATGACTTGCTGTGCTGAATCTGTAAGCACAACTCATCCGATTCCTGATCTTGTCGAGGTAATCAGCGAATTTTATGGCAGATTTGGTATGGATAACGCAAAATCTAGAAGATAGAACACAAACAAATTTTATTAAATCGAAGAATTTTCAGACACACTCAATTTCTGATGTTCATCCTTGACGGAAAAATATTTTTCTGCCCATCCTTTAAGTTTTAAGCGTTCATCCCCACTCAATTGTCTTTTTACCGTGCCAGGTACTCCCGCAACTAAACTCCCTTCTGGAATATTAACTCCAAGTGGAACAACTGTTCCAGCGGCAACAATTGAATGCTTCCCAATTCGAGAACCGTCAAGTATTGTTGAATTCATTCCAATTAAGCATTCATCTTCAATTTCACATGCATGAAGTACCGCACCATGCCCAACGGTAACATATTCACCCACAATCAGGGGATAATCATCTGACAAATGACCAATCACACCATCCTGCAAGTTTGTACCGTATCCAATGCGTATGGAATTTATGTCACCACGTAACACTGCTTGATACCAAATACTTACATTATCCTCCAGTGTGACATCACCTATTACAGATGCGGACGGAGCAATAAAAACAGAATCTCCAATCCTTGGAGTTTTTTTTAAGAAATTGGCTAAGCGCTCGCCAACGCCCATCTCAATTGAGCATACTATATCGAATGCTTAAATTATTGGCAGGCTTCGCACTCTTCACCGTTTAGCATAGCTTGAATATTGCATGCATTTTTCTCGTCCTCTGTGAATTGTGGAGGATCCGTTGGAGTTCCTGAAGATTCATTAACAGATGAGGATTCTGTGACGTTTTTCATCGAAACTGTTGCTTTCTCGATGTTGGAAGCACCTAGCGTGCGTAAATAATAGGTGGTTTTCAAACCTTTTCGCCAAGCATCCCGGTACATGTGGGACAATGTTTTCAAGTTGGGAGTTCCGAGG
>NHDJ01000084.1 GCA_002167265.1 Verrucomicrobia bacterium TMED56
TCGTCCAAATCAGTAATTCAACTAATTATTGGGGTAATCGAGGAGACAGTCCTTGATGAACGATCTCTAACGCAATCCACATCATGGCTTATTTTAAGAATTGTTCAAGCTCCGAATGCTCTTGCACTTGCAAGCTCGATATTTGTACTCAAATCTAATTTCACAATGGAATACCCTTATTTCGCTTATGGATCGAATATGAATCTTCGGCAAATGTCCCACAGATGCCCCGGGGCAGAATTTTGTTTGCATGGCGAATTACAAGGTTGGCGTTATTTCATAAATGGAAATGGATATGCAGGGATTGAGGAATCTACTTATGGGGTAGTACTTGGTTGCATTTGGACGCTAAAACCTGAGAACTGGCTAGCTCTCGATCGTTACGAAGGAGTTGAACAAGGATGTTATGACAAAAAACTACTCATGATAAAAGCAGAAGGAAAAGAGGAACCGCTTGAGGTTTTGACCTATATTTCTAACGACTATAACTATGGTCGGCCCAGTACTAGCTATCACGAGATTGTGCTCGAGGGAGCAAATGATGTTGGTTTACCAGAATCATATATTTTAACTATCGAGAATTGGCGAAACGGCCCACCAGAGGGTTTCCTGTAATGAACCCTTCTACTAATTCTGAAAGCTGGGAATTTTTTGTCGATACCGGTGGGACTTTTACGGATTGCTTGGGTCGTTCTCCAAATGGAGACTTCTTTCGGGCAAAAGTTTTATCCCGTGGTTCGCTATCTGCAAAAGTGGTCAAAATTATTGGCCCAAAGAAAATCCTGCTTTCTTGTAATAATGATTGGCCATCTGATTTTCCCATCGGTTTCACCCTGAGGTTTTCCCAGAAAAAAGAATTTTCTACTCGAGTGATACGGTGGCAACCGCTATCGCTTGAATTGACCATAGAGAATGAACTTCCTGACTCAAAGGAAGTTCTTGGGGCGATTGAATTACATTCCGGATGGGAATCTCCTGTTCTAGGAATGCGCTTGATTCTGGCCAGGCAAGGAGTCGAAGTGGGTAAAATCACATCCAACATGAGATTAGCAACGACCCGATGTACAAATGCTCTTCTCGAAGGCAAGGGAACGCACCCAGTGCTTATTACAACTTCTGGATTTGCTGATCTTTTGGAAATCGGAGATCAGAGACGGCTCCAATTGTTTGATCTTGTTCCTCAGAAAAGGAGAGGGTTAGCAGGGCAAGTGTTCGAGATTAATGAGCGCATGGATGCTGAAGGAAATTCCATCATGCCACCAGTCAGGGCGGAAGTTGAACAACTTGCTTCCGAATTGGTAAAGAAAGGTCAGAGAATAGCGGTTGTCTCCCTTATGCATTCCTCGGCCAATGACCAGCATGAAAAGATGACAGCACATATTTTTCGGTTGGCGGGGATGGAGAAAGTAGTTGAATCTGCGGAAATTCATGCCTTTCCCAAGTGGTTGCCACGAACGGAATCAGCGGTGGTGGAAGCCTACCTGTCAGATATTCTAGACGAATACTTGAACCAAGTGGAGCGATCCTTGGGGCAAGGTGGACAGCTATGGGTAATGGGCAGCTCGGGAGGTCTGCAAAAGCGTTATAATTACAGGGCAATTGACAGCTTGCTGAGCGGACCAGCAGCGGGAGTAGTTGGTGCTGGAGCAATTGCCCAAGCAGTTGGAGTTAATCAATTTATTAACCTAGACATGGGGGGCACCAGTACTGATGTGTCCCGCTATTCAGATAGCTATGATTATCATTCCCCCCATCAGGTTGGAGAAGCAAGGATCTCCAGCGTATCTCTTAAAATTGAGACGGTTGCGGCAGGAGGAGGTTCGATTTGTAAAGTTGAAAACGGACTGTTGCGGGTAGGACCGGAGAGTGCGGGTGCAAATCCGGGTCCTGCTTGCTATGGATTTGGAGGTCCGCTTTGTCTGACCGATGTCAATCTTATCCTTGGACGATTGTCCATTAACCGCTTTTCCACTCCTGTGTATCCTGACTTTTCCCGCCAGAGGATCGATGAACTGGTGGCAACGACAGGTCGTAAGGAAAAGGACCTGTTGCACGGATTTCTAGCGGTTGCAAATGACGCCATGGCAAGTGCGATTCGTAAGGTCTCAGTCGAAGAGGGATATGATCCCACCGAACATGCCTTGGTTGCTTTTGGCGGAGCTGGAGGACAGCATGCATGCGGCGTAGCTGAAAGGCTAAAGATGAATCAGATTATTCTTCCTGCTGATTCCGGCTTACTTAGTGCTTATGGACTTTCGAAAGCACGAGTGGAGCGAATCATAGAAAAGTCGTTGATTTGCCCTATGGATCCATTGGTAGTTCAAAAGTTCGAGGATGATATGATAAGGCAGGGAAAGGCAGAACTTGCCGACTTGGGAAATCGGGTTGAATCGGTCGAGAAGCGTGCTTTCATTCGTCTTTTGGGACAGGACTTTCCGATGGAAATAATTTATGAGGACCCTAACGAATTGGAATTAAAGTATAGAAAAAAGTTTGAACGCGTATTTGGATATTTCCCCAAGCATCCAACATTCGAGTTACACTCCCTTCGTATCCTATTGGCAGGATCATCCCATCGAAATGTGCACGAGGAGTTCTATGATTTAAATAATTGTGAGAGGGCAGAGCATAAAGGAGAAATTGACCGGTCTGATTTGTGTCCTAAAGATAGTCTTGACGGGCCGCTTTTGATCACCGATGAGTACAGCACATTATGGGTTAATTCAGGGTGGAAGGTACGAAAGGGGTCGAAGGGAAGTCTTATTTTGGATAGATCCAAAGACAAAAAGCAAGTGGATGCAAAGATTCCTTCTTCTGCTCGTCGTGAACTGTTTTCCAGTCGATTTCTTTATCTTGCCGAAGAGATGGGCGCACAACTCGAACGCACTGCACTTTCCACAAATGTTCGTGAACGGCTCGATTTTTCTTGTGCCTTGCTTGATGAAAACGGGTTTCTGGTGGCCAATGCTCCTCACATCCCAGTGCATTTAGGTGCAATGGGTATTTTTGCTAGAAGTTTGATCGATCGCTTTCCCCAGTTGTCGAAAGGTGATGTTCTGGTCTCCAATCATCCAGCTTTTGGAGGTTCGCACCTCCCTGACATTTCGGTTCTTGCACCAGTCTTTGGGGAGGATAATAGACCTGTTTGTTTTCTCGCGAACCGTGCACATCACGCTGAGATAGGAGGCATTTCGGCCGGTTCCATGCCTGCCGGAGCATCTTCATTGGCGGAGGAGGGAGTCGTCCTTGTTCCNCAATTTTTATTTGCAGGAGGACAGTCGCGGTTGGAACAAATTGAAACCGTTTTGCGAAGCCAACCCTATCCTTCTAGGCAGGTTCCTGAAAATTTAGCAGATCTATCCGCACAAGTCGCCTCTCTACGCCTTGGAATGGAGTCGATGGAAGCTTTTTTGACCTCATATGGGGAAGTGGAGATCCGTGCTCAAATGCAGGCTTTGCGAGAAGAATCGAGACTGAGTTGTCGGAAGTATCTTGAAAATCTTGGTAGTGTTGGACTTTCTGGAATCATGCAATTGGATGATGGAGATGCCTTACATTTGGAAGTTCGCGTTAAATCTGGACGGGCAGTTTTTGATTTTAGTGGAACCTCATCGGAGCGGGGAGATAATCTTAACGCCACCGCGGCAATTGTTTACAGTGCTGTTTGTTACTCATTACGGGTACTGATTAATTCAAACCTCCCTCTTAATGAAGGTCTGCTAGATCCTGTCGAAGTAATTATTCCCAAAGGCAGTATTCTCCAACCCTATTTTTCTTTGGAAAAAGAAAGATGTCCAGGAGTGGCGGGTGGAAATGTCGAGATCAGTCAAAGATTGGTGGATCTGATTTTAAGTTCCGTTTTTCAAGTCGTGGCCTGTTCACAGGGAACGATGAATAATGTCACTTTTGGAAATGAAAAATTTAGTCACTATGAGACTCTATGCGGAGGATCAGGAGCGAAAATCGGACAAGATGGAACTTCTGCAGTACAGGTGCACATGACGAATACCGCAATCACGGATCCTGAGATTCTAGAGGCTAAGTTTCCTATTCGTCTTCTGGCATTTCGTAAACGGAGTGGTTCTGGTGGGGTTGGGACTTGGCAGGGAGGAGAGGGAATAGTACGCGAGTATCTATTTGAAGAGGAAATGCAGATTTCTCTTCTCACGCAAAGTCGGTTGCACCCTCCTGCAGGTTTGGCAGGAGGAGGAACAGGAGCTTGTGGTAAGCAAGTTATCATACGAGCAAATGGAATTGAATTACCATTGGACTTTTCCCATCGATGTAAGGTTTTTCGAGGTGACCGGTTACTTGTTTTTACACCCGGTGGAGGAGGTGCTGGAGAATCCGAGTTAGTTCTCTAGAGCAAGTCCTACTCGGGTTGACTAGTGTACAAAAATTGACCACTCTAATGGAACAATTTTCTGATGAATCAAAAGGGCTCAATAATAGCATGAGACTGATTCATAATTTGACCTGGGAAATTTTCTGACTGGTCGTTTTTTTACCATTTCTTGACTTTTTAGATCCCCAAATGGGATTGGCGCGTTGTATGCCTTATATGTTCGTATTATTTATTTCAACTGGGAGGGAAACATGCCAAACTTCAAATCATTAGACACATCTTCTAACACCAACTTCATACAAACGGCAATTGCTTTGGCAATCGGGATTGGAATTGCCACATTATCTGTGGTGTCATTAGGGATCCTTAGCTTGTAAGTAAGAATATCCTAAGTTTATGATTTAGTACCTGATTCTCAAAAATGAGATCAAAATCTTTTTTACCGTTTTCTCCCTAGAGGAAATTGGTGGTTGTTTACCGTCAAAAAGGTTATCTTATTTTATCTCTCACACCTTTAAGGATCTTTTCGTACATTTTTAGAATTTTACTATTTTCATTGTTCGACAAAGAATTTTTACATATTTTTTAAGTATCTGTTCTTTGCCTTGCATGAATGTTTTACCTGAATTTCTTTAGATGTTACAGTTCGTGTGTACGGATACAAAAATAATGCTGAATAATTTTTATTCTTTAGGATGAAATTTTAACGCTAAATTTTTAAATTTAGTGAGATTCCTTTACGAAACTGTTACCAAAGCGATGAAATAAAGATGAGATAATCAATTATTGTAACATATGGATTCTATAGAAAAGAAACCAGACAAAGATGTCATTTATACGCTCCGTTGTGCTCATCAAAAGCAGGCACAACTCATTTTATTGGCAGATCAAAAGGCTCAAATTCTTTCCGGTCTTGTTCTCGTAGTATTAACTTTGCTCGGAACAAGGTTAATCTACATGAATACGGATGGGTTTTTCGATGCCATGAATCCATTCACCATTGCATTCCTTCTACTTTTCTTCGCTGCCGAAGTAGTAGCAATTTCGTTGGGCATATTGGTAGTGATGCCAAGAATACCGAGCAAGCAAAAGGAGGTTGGAAATATTGAGAATATCCAGAATCCACTGTTCTTTGGGGCTTTCGCAAATTTTGAGCAGGAAGAGTATCTCGATCATGTCGCAGATAACATTGTATGTAATGACTCTGCCCGTCGCTATTTGGCCAAAGATATTTATCAAGGAGGAATGGTTTTATCCGAAAAGTACAAAAAACTGTGTTATGCATACCGATATGCTTTGATTGGATTTATATTCCTCGTGCTTACTTTTGTGTCCGTTTTTGTTTTTTAGAATTGGGGCGAAGGACATTACTTATTTATANAGTCNGAATAAAGGCTCCTTCTCATNCTAAAGCANTTTAAGAAACTGGTAACTGGNTATGTTGCCCAAATGATCTTTTTCAAAACTGGCAGGAAAATAACTTGGTTATTCATTAATGAATTGAATCCCTGTTTTTGGATTTCTTATAAAACTTTCCCTTTTCTCTTTAATCGTTCCGAAAATAATTGAGCTTTTTTAAATTAGAGTGGGAGCTTCAGAGTGCTTCAAATTGATTTCATGGGTTTAGCACAGATATAAAGTTAAAATTAAATACCTACATAGCAGGNGTATATATAGTTGNCCATTTATTGATAATTGATTATCAATTATTCAATGACGCATTCTTCTTCCTTTTTCAGCTTTCTGTTTACATGTCTTTGCATNCAAGGTGCCAGCAAAGAGTCAGATCTTTTGCCAATGGAGATTTCGGCTCTTAGGCTNGATGCACCCTCTAGCTACCTGACCGCTCAAATCCAAGTCATAGATGAAACAATGATTAAGGAATCGGNTGCAGTGGATTTGGTGGAGTTGCTTCGTAAGGAGGCAAATTTACAGGTGCGGTCGACTTCTGGAAATTCCGCCAGAGCCGGTGTTTCTATGGGCGGCTTCGGAGAGAATGGAGTACAACGTACTTTGGTTCTTTTGGATGGGCATCGATTGAATGCAGTAGATCTTTCTGCAATCAATTGGTCTTCCATTCCACTCGNTTTGGTTGAATCAATTGAAGTGATTCGAGGAGCTCAATCAGGAACTTTTGGGAATAATGCCGTTGGTGGAGTGATCAAGATTAATACCAAGTTGCCGAAGGAGAAACCAACGGGTTACATGGAAGCAGCTACGGGAAGTTTTGAAACTATAAATGCAAGAGGTGCCTATTCTCATAATCTTGGTGGAATCGGAGTTACACTTTTTGGTGAACGGTCGGAGTCAAACGGATACCGAGTCAATGGNGATTATGAAACGGATGCTGGGGGATTGAGACTAGACTGGGGTAACGAAGAGCAGCTCAGGGGTTACTTTTCCTGGAGTTTATCTGATATTGATTTTGGTTTACCTGGAGATCTGAATGCAACTGCTTTGTCAGAAGATCGAAGGCAAACAACAGATCCATATGATCGAGGAGAAGAAAGTTCTTCGCAGGGACGGGCGGGTCTGAGTTTCGAAATCAATAATGACTGGATTTTGGAAAATAGATTAGGGTACCAAGATCGGGAAGTAGGGGTTAATATGCCCAGTGCGACATGGACCGCAGATACTGTTTATGAAACATTTTCCTACAGTCCAATCTTGCATTATGAGTCCAACGAGGCGGATTGGATGTTTGGAATCGATTATTTCAAGGATGATGTGAAAGCTGATACGAATTATGATGATTCCTTTTTGAAGAGGAAAGCTTTGGGTCTTTTTGTTTCGACTAGTCAGTCTATTTCAGAGCAATGGAACTGGAATGGAAACCTGCGGATGGAGAAGATGGAAAATTCTGGAGAGTATGGAGGTACAAACTTAAATAAAGTGAAAAACGAAGAATGGGCAGGCGTGATAGGTTTGGTTCGTGATTTCGGAGATCAGGATAGATTATACGGGACAATTCGTCGTTATTACCGTTACCCGGCAACCGATGAAATTTTGCTAGCTTGGCCACCACCCAGTTCCCTCAATCCTAATCTTGAACCGGAAAGTGGATATGAGATAGAGTTTGGACTAGACTGGAGGATCGAAAATCTATTCTTAAACGGTCGAATCTTTCGACAATGGATGGAGGATGAGATTATTTATGATTCCGCCGCTTGGTCCAATGTTAATCTAGAAAAGACCCGAAGGATAGGTTTGGATTTTTCAGCGGAATGGCAGATAGCTGAGATGATCCGATCCGGGGTAAAGTATGAATATGCAAGAGCTACAATTGAAGAAGGAACATTCTCTGGGGCAAAAGTGCCCTTGGTTCCTGAAGGTTTGCTTAGGTTGTTTCTCGAATTACGACCTCTAGATTCATTAATGTTACGGTTGGGAGGATCGTTTGTGGGGGAAAGTTTTCACGGCAGCGATTTTTCTAATTCTGGAATCAAAATAGAAGATTATTGGCTGTATGATTTGGGCGTAAATTATGAATTGTCGAAAAGAGCTACCCTATTTGGGGGCGTGGAGAATTTATTTGGTGAAGAGTACTTGTCTACTGCTTTTGGGACAGGTCTTTATCCCGGGGAGGGTAGGAAAGCAAGAATCGGCTTAAGGTATTCCTTCTAGCCACTCATCTCTGTCTAGCATTCCGGGCAAGTTCCGTAAAGCATGACTTCATAGCCCTGAACCTTGAAACCTTTTGGGACATTAGAAGGAGGAGTATTTTCAGTTGGATCTTCCAATGCAAAGAGTTTATCACAAGTTCGGCAGGCAAAATGGACTTTATCACGCCCATCTGCCCATTCATAGCGGGGTGGTTGACCCGGGTAATCAACGGCTACAATTTTTTCGGTTTCTGCTAGAACTTTGATGTGTCGATAGGTGGTGGCGATTCCAAGTCGAGGAATTTTAGCACTGGCTAGAGAATGAATTTCTAGGGGAGTGAGAGGCCTACCCGCTTCACGCACTGAGTTGAGGATGACCCTCCCTTGTGGTGTTTTTCTTTTCACTCTATTTGGATGGGGGGCGGAAGNTTTCCAGACTTGAGACTTTCCAGGGTGTTTTTCTTAAGTGCTTTAATTTCCGATTTAATCTCTGACAATACATCTTTTTCCATCCGATCTATAAAAAGCACACCATTCAAATGATCCACTTCGTGTTGAATACAACGGGATAGCAAGCCGTCGCATTCGAGTTGGTGCACAGCACCGTCAAGGTCCTGATATCTCACCACAATTCGTTCCGGACGGGCAACATCCCCTCTGATTTCAGGAAAAGAAAGACAACCTTCCTCATAATAAAATTCATCTGAAGGCAAAAAATCGACGGAAGGGTTAGCCAGCGACAATGGCATGAGCAATNTTGAAGATAAGGGCTTTCCATCAAGAATGCAGGTGGTCGGGAATTCAGGATGCTCGGGGACATCAACTACGCAAAACTGCAGGGCTTTCCCGACTTGCTGTGCGGCAAGTCCAATTCCTTCGACTTGACGCATGGATTCTAGCATATCGATAGAAAGTTTTGAAAGTTCGGAGTTGAAGATTTCAACATTCTTACCCTTTTGATGAAGGATGGATTCGCCGTATTGGGTAATTCTAAGAGTCATTCTTTTTCTAAAGATTTCTGAGAGTAGATTATATTTCTGAAATTAAGCAGATAAAAAGGGGGTAGTTTAGATGGAGGCATGTGAACAAATTGCAATTGCAACATTAAATTAAACTTAAGATAATATCTATCTAGTTGTCAAAATTGGAAACAGATAATCAACGAAGGTTTGGGAGTATCATTTCTTTACCGTGTTTCTTTGTGCTTGGAATTCTTGGATTCGGTTCACCGGTTTTCTTTTCCTCACTTTCGGAGGATTCTTTACATGATGTTGGCGAAGGCACCAAGAGTCTGAACGAGGAAATGGTTAGGCAATTGAGACAAAACAATCTAGGTCCAGCGGAGATGCTCCTTCCTCTAACTTCGGTCGAAAAAAGAGAGGAGTATGGTCAAACAATCTCTAATCGTATGACTCCAGAAATTGAAATTTCGGGAGGAGGGAGCATTTTTGACTCGCTCGCTTTTAAAACCTATTTTGGTGGAATTGATGATTTTAATTTGGACCGTAAGCGATATGAGGCTTTCTATGTTTATAATAAGGCTTCTGTGGATGGGGATTTAAGGAAACGGTTGGCNAATGAAAGCTCAAATACAAATGTAAGGGCTCTGCTCCAAGCCATTCCTAATGAAGGTCGTCCAGGCAATTTTTGGAATCGTTTACTTTCCGAGCCCACCATATCCGCTTTTCCTGGTGTAAAGTTGGCAAAGTTGGTCAATTTTCCCTATTTCCCGGACCGCAAGGTTATTTTGTCCGTTGGTTTGCTGACCAGTGATGAGATCGAAACAAATAGTTCAGAAGCCGAAATAAGGGATCAATGCATGGTGCAGGCACGTTTATCACTTGCAGAATATGCNGGTGGGGCAACTTGGTTTGAGGTCAAAAAAGACAAGCAGGATGCAACGGTGTCAAAATTGGACAGCAACCAAACGATGCCGCCCGCTGATTTCAATGATTTGTCTCAAAGATTGAGTCTGTTACGNGTGGGCCGAACGGATACAGGTGCTTACGCGGTTATTATCGGAGGAGTTATGAATAAAGATGGAAAATTGGAAAGTCATGGAAGGTGGCTTCCTTATCCTATTCTTGTGCCGATGATGGTGGGAACTGCCATGTCCATGGAGAATGGATATTATTCTACAGAAGCCAGTTTTGAAATCGGAAACTTGGCTCAACAAACATTACTTGGAAATCTAGAGGCAAAAGAAAAATTCCGCTCTTTTTTCTGGGCAGCTCATCAATTAGCCAGAAAAATGAATCTGATGCAAATGGCGGAGGTTACTAAAAGTTGTCGAGACTTGGAAGGGGTGTTTGATCTGGCAGCAATGGTTCGGATGAGAAATCGTCCACTTTCGATTTCGATTGGCCAGATTAAGCAGGCAATGATGGAAATAAACTTCTTGCCTTTGGCAGAACGAAAAAATGCTCGAGATGACTTTAAAAAATTACAACAAGAAAATGAGGTTATTCGCAAGAATTTCGAAACTGAATTGAAGGTTATTTACTCGGCATCATTACTTTCTGGAAATCCTTCTGGCATTCATAGGTTCATTGAATCATATCCAGTTTACGAAAAAGATGGTGACGAGGAGGCGGCTGTTTCTGCTCTAAAGGACTTAAAAACTGCAATGTATCACGGGGAAGGTGCTCTAAAGCATTTACTTGATCAGAATAAGCCAATTCATGAAGGTGGTATTTTAGAGGATTTTATTGCGCCTGTGTTCCCTATTTTCGGAGGAAACCTTCTTACTTATTTTTCTCATCAATATCGTGACCTAGCTTTGATGATTAAGATAGTTTTTATCATCTCATGTTTTTTCTTCCTTTTGCTTTTTCTTGCCAATATTCTGCCAAGAAGAAGTTACCTCAGAGCAAATAGTCACTTTTTTTTGCGTTGGGCGAGAAGGTTTTCAGTGTCTGCAGTTTGTGGTCTACTTGCAATTTTGGCATTGGAACCAACCCTTCTACAAACCCCTAGAGGTCAAGTTTCTGTGGCTGGATTTGATTTTGCGCTTGCGAATCTTCTCGCCTACGCCAATGAGGAGTCTATGGCGGATCAAAACCTAACAATCGTAACGGCATTCATAGCTGGTGTATTCCTTTTAATTCAAGTGGCAATTTTCTTTATTTGCCTTTCTCGAATTTCTCAGGTGAAGAACGAACAACTCAAAGCCGATCTGAAGTTGAATCTCTTAGATAATGAAGAAAATCTCTTTGATCTTGGACTGTATGTTGGTTTGGGTGGCACAGTACTCTCCCTCATTCTTCTCCTTGTCCTTGATGTGAAACAGGACGCCCTCATTGGAGCTTACACTTCCACCCTTTTTGGAATTCTATTTGTGGCAGCATTGAAGATTATCGTAGTCAGACCCTACCGTAATCACTTGCTTGTGAAGCAAGCCGAAGAGTAGTTGGATGAACCGGAGCCTATTGCTTGTCGTTTGCGACTTTCTTCTTCTCAGCATTCTTGCCCTGGCTCGTTTTGATGTTCCTGAGGGTGCGACTATTGCGCAGGATGGTCAAAAAATAGTTTCTAAAGAAGTAATTGAACGCATCTCAGATGGAGAAAATTATGACGATGTAGTAGCCGAACTTGAAGCAACCAACGAAACACTTCTTGAAAATCTAAGTAGTGACAAGGATGCTCTGCAGCAGCAAAAAGAGGAATTGGAGGCTCAAATTATTGAAAGACAAAAAGAGTTGGAGGCCAAAGAAAAAGAAATTGAGTCAAGAGATGAAGTGATTGCCGGAAATGAAGAAGCCATCGCCCAAGCTCAAAAAGATGCAGTTGAACTAGAGCGTCAAAAAGAGGAGATTGCAAAAAAACGGGAGAAATTGCTGCAGAGTAATGCCGCATCAAAGAAGGAACTTGAGTTACTTGCTAAGAATTTGGAGGAAGCCAAGAAGAAGCAGGAAGAGCTTGCTGCCTTGAAGGACAGGAAGGAAAGAGAGACCGAGTCCATGAAGGTGGAATTAGCCGCAACCCTAGAAAAAGCAAAGGCGGAGGAGAAAGCTGCGGATGAAGCCAAAGCTATGTTGATTGAAGAGAAAAAGCGTGCCGACGCATTGGTAGCATCTACCGAAAATATTGATAAGAAAATTGATTCGCTGAACCTTGGACTGGAGGGTGTTGGAAAGGATCTCAGGGTTGTCGGAGAGGGATTAGCAGGGGTTGGTGACAAAATTACTTCGGTCACGGCTGAAGTCTCTAGCGTTAAAGAGGATGTGTCTGGTGTTAAGGAAGATGTATCTAAAGTTGGGGCTGAGGTTTCAGGAATGAAAAATACGGTGGCAGAAGTTAGTCAGGAGGTGTCTGGGGTTGGAACGAAAGTTGAGGATATTCAAAGAGAAGTGGAGGAAACAGCAGCAGTTCAAAAAGAAAACTTTGAGAGGCTCAATGACAGACAAAAACAATCTTTAAACCAGATTTACACCCGATATGATGAGAATAAAGTAAAACTTAATCTTAAGTTTACATATAAAGGGGGGTTTCTTGGGGCCGAGAAGACCGAAGAGTTTACAATGGATTCAATTATTTTAGCTGATGATTCTTTCGCTTACACACTGGTTCATTCAAATGAAAGCCCTTTCAGGTTACAACCAAGACCGAGGAGCTTGATCTCAGTGGAGGGAGAAATTACCAGTGAAAAGCTAGACCGTCCTATTCAAATAAGGGAAATTGCTTTTATGGATGATCCAAGAATTATTATCATTCCTCTCTACCTTAATCCAAAGGATTTAACTAAAGAAACTGATATAGAAATATTTTCGGCACCCCAAAATCCCTACCTTTTCTCTGAAGCAGTTGTGGTGGATTCCAAGGACCGAAGATTTGGTCAGACTAATTTCTTAAGGGATGAGAAAGACTCTCGCTATATTAAAGTAGAGCATGCAAGCTTTGCATTTTTAACGGGTGAGTTTGATCCCTCTAAAAGTGACTTAGTATTTTCTCAAAAAGGTGAGCTTCTTGGTATAATGATAAATAACAACTATGCTTTCCATGTCAAAAATTTGGGAAACCGATTACATGCAGGATCAAGGACTTTGCTTGGCGGTTCCTTTGAACTTACAAAGACCAACAATCTCTTATCTGATCTTTCTAAGAAATTATTTGGCCTGCAGAAAAAATTTCGCTAGTAAATTACTCACTTTCATAAGTTTTGAGTGCAAAAGTAAGTATCGTAAAAGAAACTGCCCATCCAACTTCGACTGAGGGTTATGTGGATGATCAGAAATGGATCGAAAAGGTTGTCAAAGAGCGGGGTTTATTTTCTGGTATCCTTACTTTTCCAAGAGATAATGGTCACTGGTTAATTACGATTGCCTTAATCGCCCTTGCATACCTGCTTAGTTTTTGGGTCAGATTGGAATGGATTGATTTTGCACAGGCAAACTATGTAAATGAACAGGGTGAAACAGTTTATTTCCATCCTCAGATGGTGCGTGATGGGGTTGCACTACCTAACACTCACGACAGCTTCTATTTTGGCAGTATTTTGCAAAAAGCTCACCTTGGGATGCATGAAAACAATAATTTGATACCCAGTGCCATGAGGAGCGGTATGATAACTATGCTCCCATACTGGTTGCTTCAGCTATATCCAANTTTATCNATAGAGACACTTCTACTTTGGTTACCCGTGTTTGTAGCCGGTATAGTTTGCATTCCGATTATATTAATTGGCAGATTGTATGGAAGTCACGCATGGGGCTTTTTCGCTGCTTGTTTGGCAGGAGTCACACATAGTTATTACAACCGAACCCTAGCCGGTTACTACGATACCGACATGTTTTCGATTACGATTCCTGCTTTTGCGTTGTATTTCTTACTTTCTGCTAGTCGAAGGAAGTCTTTAAATTATGCTCTTTCTGCTGCCCTGACTTTATATCTCTATCGATTCTTCTACACATCTGGGCAGGCAATTACCGGAGCCATGTCAGTTGCCTTTATTGGATATTCTTTCTTTCTAGTNATACTTGAATTCTTTATTTTTAATAAGGGAAATTTTCGGAAATCACTGACTTCTNCAACTGCCCGTTTTGTATTTCAGTCTTCGATTATGATTGCATTTGCAGCATTTGCAGAATCTTGGTCATATGGTCTATTAATAGAGTTAAATCCAGGACAATTTATTTTTGGTTTCTTGTTCCTGTTNTTTTTACGTTTNATTTTTATTTTCTTAAGGTTTCATTCGGATTCAACCNGAGAGGTANGTAANGTTCTTNTGCAGGGCAACCTTGGGGAGAATCCAACAGAAGANAAGTGGNGTGCANCTCCCTTCAAAAAAAATAGATCTTTTCGTTTTCCAACCTTTTATTTTCCTCCAGTCGGGCTTCTTATCGTTTCCCTATCCTTTGTTGGGTTTGCAATTTTTAAGGGTGATGTTCAGGATAAAATTTTTGCCAAGTTAGATCGATATGTATCTGCAGGCAAAGGAGAATCTGTTCAAACAGTCAACAAAGAAAAAGGGTACAGTCTAAGTTATCTCGATGTCTTTTCTACAGTAAGGGAAGCAAGCGGTATCCCATCAGATGTAGTCCGAAATCGGATACTAGCTGATACACCAAACTGCTCTTGTCCCAGATGTATACCACCCAAAGACAAGGCTGACGCCTTTATCATTCCCACGGCAATTTTTGGTCTGTTGGGAGTTCTGTTGATTATTTTGCGTTACTGGGAATTTTGCATAGCAATTCCTTTTTTGGCCATCGCTTACTTCTGCTTTGAAGGTGCCGTGGGACTACGCTTTACTGTTCATGTAGGAAACATCGCTGCCCTTGGAATTACATTTTTAATTTTAGCTTTTTTGTGGGCACTTTTAACTTCTCCGATTGCGAAAAAACTATACGGAATTTCTTCACCATCTGAAAAAGTAGATAAGTCACATAAAACACTGCAGAAACCTCCAAAAATCGTCGTTTTTCTTTATTGGATATCATGCTGTCTTTTGTTTGTTGGCCTAATTTGGCCAAATGTGCAGCACGCAAAAAATTACCATTCACATGTTGTATATCCAAACAAGACTATTGAAGTTTTGGAAAAGTTGAATGACGCTTCGGACCCAGAAGATTTTGTTGTTACATGGTGGGATTATGGTTCTGGTTGCTGGTTTTATGGCGGGGCAAGAACTTTTACTTCACCTGCACACCAAACATTTGATAATTATTTGACATCTGAAATCCTTCGTTCGCGTAATCCATTGCGGGCCATCAATTTATCTCGTTTAAAGACAGAAACTTATTTGGATGTTACAAAAAGGTTGAGTTTAGGAGAATCAATTTACAGCACGGCGGTTCAAGCAATTTTCAGGGATGGACAGTCGGATTTGGAATTTTATCAAGGAATTCTCCATGATTTGGAAAAAGGTATTTATCCCTTGCCGGACCAAACCCGAGATATCTTTCTATTTATGCCTTATGAAATCCTGAGGATTTTTCCCACTATTTTAAGCTTTAGTTCTAGGAATCTCTATTTTTCTGACAGCCAGACCAAGCAAAGTGCAATATCAGGAGAGATTCCTTTGAAAATTTTACGAAATGGTAGAAATGATGGTGGTTTGCATTTTAACTTTGACGAAGGATTCCGTTTTGACAGGAACGGTGACTTTAGATTGGAGGGACCACAGTCTGGAAAAGTTACTTATTCTCAATTATGGGTGACTTCCGGAGATAATGGTCAACCAGCAAAACTGGTACGGTCGGTTGAATCCGATGGATTTAAGATAATCAGCAAACCAGATAACCTCTCCAAAAGAGTATTGTTGTTTGTTGAGAGTACGAAAGATTTAGTCATTTTATCCTCCAATGTTTTTCATTCAACTTTCGCAAAACGATTTCTGTTCGACTCATTCGACCCAAAGGCTTTCGCTCATCCTGTTTTTGAGACTGGGGCAAATCCAGTATCCAGACCTTTTATCACCCAAGCAGACTGGATAACAAGGGCACCTAATGGAATAACCCTGAACATGCGTGGTGGATATAAGATTGAAGCTGATTTGAAGTCTCAAACCGCAAAGATTCCTGGAATCAAGGATCCAGTGCCATTTTCCTTTCACCAAAGAATACATAATAAAAAAACGGGGCAACTTACTAAAGTTCCTTCACGCAAGCTCGATAATTCTAAGTTTCATCTCATTCAAAGCAGTCTTCCCATGTTTTCGGGAGGTCGAACATATGAAGTTCCCCAAGGTGGCAGAAATGTGGCAACCATTGCAGAATCTTTTGGTATATCTGTTGAAATGCTCGGTCATCATTTGGGACTTAATTCAAATGATGTGTTGGCAGAAGGAAAACAGATTGAAATACCGGCAAGTGGTTACCAAATTGCCTCTTCGTGGTTTTTTATGGATAATCAATCTTTTGAAAGTTTATTGATTCAAGGATTTCTTATGGAAGAATTACCAGAAAAATACTTTGAGAAAATTTATTCAAGTCCCTGGGGTAAAGTTTATAAAATAGTAAGGTAAATTAATTTATTTGTAATTTTTATCGACTTTTGGATAATTGTACTGTGTCTCTAACTCATCTCTCTTAATATCATGAAGAAATCACTCGTTTCGTTTATATTGCTTACATCTATCTTGTGGTCTCAACAGTCTGATCCTAAAGGTGCGATAATCATAGCAGCATTGGAGGGGGAAGTTTCCGTTCTTAATAATTTAACTCAAATACCAGTTCCCAAGGATCAGATTAAGGCTGGTGGCTTGATATTTGACGGGCACACCGTCAAAACTGGACCGGCAGGGAAAATTATTCTTTTGATGTCCAATGGTACTGTTTCGACTATTAAATCAAATTCCTCTCTGAATATTAAGCAGTTCACCCAAGAGAAATTCGATCCTGGTAAAAAGAAACTTTCAGAAATGAAAGGGGAGCCCAGTTCATCAAATACAATTATGAATTTGGAAATGGGCGATATGATACTTGATGTTAAAAAATTAGATAAGGGATCAAATTTCAATGTCGAATCTCCTGTTGGTACTGCTGGTATTCGAGGAACCATTCCTTATTTTCAGGTAACACAAGCCCCAGACGGTGGTTTCCAACAAGTGACTTCCATGCTGAAAGGAGAAATTGCTTTTACTCCCAGAGGTGGCTCCGGTAGTACTCTACTTGGACCAGGGCAAAGCCTGTCAATTGGGATAGGAGCTAATGGTATATTATTACCCCCTTCACTGGGAAAGGCACCGCAAAGTTTACTTACTTCAATTGAAGCTGAAATTGAAGCATCAGGCGATTTAACTGGAGTGAGTTCTACTGGAGATGCAATACTTCCTAGTGATGCTGATTCTGAAAGCTCAGAAGAGGATGCACCTTCGGAAGAAGAACTTAATGAAGCCGACGATTCAAGAGGAGCTGCTGCTAAAGGAGTCGATGATAATGGGTCAGAGGAAGCTGTCGCTCTAGATAAAGCAGGTTTGATTGATCTTGATAATGAAGATCAACTTGCAAAAGTTGATTCGTATGTCGAGGTTTCGAGTAAAGCTGCCAACAAGCTTGAAGAAAAGGTACAAGCCCGCCGCTCTGGCAGGAGAAATGGTGACAAGAATGAAGATGACTTCATTTCCGACTTGTCCGGTAATTTTAATGATGTAGTGGATGTTACGATTGAAGCAGAAACACTCGATATCAAAGATGAAGCAATGTTCGACAGTCTTTTGGAGTCCTCTGAGAACGCTGCAGATGTAAAGGAAGTGGTCACAGTTGCAGCTGAGATTGGAGCCAAAGACAAGGATAGTTTGGAATCAGTATTTAAAAATGTCGATCAAGCTGATGCAGTAAAAGAAGTCGTGTCAGTCGCTGCCGACCTTGGTGCACAAGACAAGGAGAACCTTGGAGCGGTTTTCAAAAATGCGGATAAGGCGGAAGATCTTAAGGAAGTCATGGAAGTGGCTAAAGAAACTCTTGGTAGTGATGATGGAACTGGAACCAAAAAATTGGATTCCAGTAAGGCTTCAATTTTATCAAGCACTCTACAAAACGCCGACAAGGCAGATTCCATGAAATCAGTAATGGAAGATGCCGCTGCTTTGGGAGCTCAGGATGCTGAAAATTTAACTTCTGTCTTTGCGAATGCTGATAAGGCAGATGATCTCAAGGAAGTTATGGCGGTAGCCAAGGAAACCCTCGGGACGGATGATGGTTCTGGAACTAAAAAATTAGATTCCAGTAAAGCATCTATNTTATCCAGCACCTTAAAGAATGCAGACAAAGCAGACTCAATGAAATCTGTTATGGAGGATGCCGCTGCTTTAGGTGCACAAGATGCAGATAACTTAACCGCGGTTTTTGCGAACGCAGACAAAGCAGATGATCTCAAGGAAGTTATGGCGGTCGCCAAGGAAACCCTCGGGACGGATGATGGAACGGGAACGAAGAAATTGGATTCCAGTAAGGCTTCGATCTTATCGAATACTTTAAAAAATGCCGATAAAGCTTCTGAGCTTAAGGAGGTTATGGAAACATCTGCGGATCTTGGATTACAAGATGCCGATAATTTATCTGCAGTTTTTTCCAATGCCGACAAAGCATCTGAGTTGAAAGCAGTCATGGATGTCGCTAAGGAAACTTTGGGCACAGATGATGGGTCTGGAAGTAAGAAATTAGACGCAAGTAGTGCATCTATTCTCGCCAATACTCTNCAAAATGCCGACAAAGCAGCAGAAATGAAAGAAGTCATGGAAGCCTCCGCAGACTTGGGTATACAAGATGCAGCAACTTTAACATCAGTTTTTTCCAATGCCGATAAAGTCGACGACCTTAAAGCTGTTATGGATGTGGCTAAAGAATCACTGGGGACGGATGATGGAACTGGGGTAAAGAAATTCGATGCGAGCAGTGCATCTATCCTCGCCAATACTCTTAAAAATGCTGATAAGGCATCAGACTTAAGGGAAGTGGTAGCTAAAGCGGAGGAATCTGGTGCTTCAAGTAGCTTGAGCACAATGTTATCAAATGCGGACAAGGCAACCGATTTGAAGGAAGTAGTAGCCAAAGCAGAGGCATCTGGAGCATCAGCAAGTTTAGGTACGATGTTTGCAAATGCGGACAAGGCAACCGATTTGAAGGAAGTGGTGGCCAAAGCAGAGGCATCTGGAGCATCAGCAAGTTTAGGCACGATGTTTGCAAATGCGGACAAAGCNTCGGATTTAAAAGCTGTGGTGGCTTCGGCAGAAGCATCCGGTGCTGCCGCTGAAAATTTATCTTCGATGTTTGCAAACGCGGAAAAGGCTACCGACTACAAGAAAGTTACTGATCAATTGGATGGTCTTGGCTTTGAGGGTGGAAACTCAGATATTTTTGCTAATTTAGATGATGTGGCAGAAGTTTTTGCAACCGTGGCAGGGGAAGGTGAAATCAATGCTGATGCTGCCAAAAACATCCTAGGCAATGCTGCAGAAGTTCAGGAGATGAAAAAAGCAATTGACCATGCAAAAGAAGCTGGTGCTGATTTGGCAGTTTTTGCCCAAAAAGATGTGGCCGAACAAAAAGCTGTNAATGAAGTTGTTGAGAAACTAAAGGAAGCGGGTGGCGATGGTGCAGCAACTAGTTTCCTTCAAGGGGGCATCGATGACGCACTTCAACTTAGCCAGGCTTTTGAAGATGGAAACATTGATGTTCAAACTCTTGCTGATTCAGTCTCTTCTGGTAATTCAGTTGACGATGCATTCAAGGCTGGTTCCCTAACCAAATTAAACGAGAGATTCTCTGCAGATGATGATTTTCTCGAAGCTATTTCAGTTAATTCAGCTAAGTCCAAAGATATACTTTTTGCACTGAGTTTTGTAGAAGCTGGAAGTGCTGATGAAACTGCGTTGATGGGCAACTTGGATAAGCTTGATTCGATCATGTACTTAAGTCATCGTTTTGAGCAAAACCCAGAACGGATGCAAGTGGTCTTTCAGAACTTGGATGTGGCGAATTCTCTTGAACAACTAGTTTATGAACTCGGTTTTTTCCCTTCCCGTCTTGATATCATCTTCGAAAATGCTGACCTTGCTCCTGCAATTCTTGCAACTTACAGAGATTATGAATTGCTCGGAGACCAGACAATTATATCTGANATGTTTAGTTCATCTGAGGCACTTCGAAACTTCTTATCGAATGATGGACTGTCCAAGCTAATTAGAGACTATCCCGAGTACNCAATTGAAATTCAATCGAATTCTGAGCTGGCTGGTGAGATTGTTGGTATGCTTGGTATGGTTGGGGCAGAATATGCAGGAGATTTGCTTGCCAATTTGGATAAATTTGAAGACTTGAGTATTCTGATAAACAGAACTAGCGGTAACCGCGAAAACCTTGAATCTTTATTCAATCATATTTCTTTTGCTGATGAATTAAGAATTCTATCAGATAAATACACCAGAGAAAACATAACTGGTGGTCAAGATGCACTTTTCTCAAGTCTGGATTTATTTAAAGCAGATCCAGGTTATTATCTGCTAGCCCAAGACGATCCAAAATTCTTTGTCAGGCTATCTCAAGGAGTTAGTGACTTAAGCCAAGTCTCTTCTACTCTTGCTTACGAATTGCAGGAACTTGGTCTGACAAGAGATGAACTCTTTGAAGTTCTAAGTGATATTATCGGTGGCCCACTTATTGAAGCTCCAAACTCGGCCCCTCCTTCTGATGATATAACACAAGAGGATCTAAATCGCTTTGACACTCTTTCTTTGGGACTGTCCCATGTAATTAATGGACAAATTGATCCCAGCTTAGTGATTGCAACTGAGGTAGCATCNGCTAGTGGTCTTTTTGAAGATTTCTATTTCGCTTTCAGTGAATTGAGTGCACTTGATGGATTTGATTCAGTTAATAATTTAACTACAACAGATGTTTCGGACAGCATTTCCACTCAACCTATCGCCAATACTACAAATACAGATGCTGCAGAAAAAGAGGGTATTCTTGGTGGTTCGGAGTTAACAATCAAGTCCGGTAGATATGATCTATCCGGATTAGGCTATGACAGTCTTATATTCGCGTCTTCTGATAATATCTCAATTTCCGGTGAATTGCTTCTATCCGGGTCTGATTCAATGAGGGAAGTGCTTTTCGTATCTGCTGGAACATTACAAATTGAAGAAGGTACATCGATTGACTTTTCTGGAGAGAGTCTTGGTCTTGGTTCATTTGAGAGCCTGCAAGTAATAAATGTTGATTTGAAATCTGAGGGAGAAATTGGACTTCGATCCTTGGAGGATTTAGTAATTTCCAACTCCCTCATGTCTACGACANACGGGCTTAAATCGGATTTTGTCCATTTACTTGCATATCAGCAGATGGAAATCGATAACTTGAGGTTCTCCGAGCAGGTTAAACAAATCACGATGGAAGCAATGACCATAAATTTAATGAATTTAAATTTTCCCAATGGCTCTGAGATTCAATTGAATTCTCAATATGGTCCACTTCAAGGAAAATATCCCAATTTTAACACAAGAGTTTTTGGACGCGTGAATTTCATTGAAAACATTCGTTACAACAACAATCTGATTAATTCTAATGCTTCGTTTGATCAGTTTGGATCTTCAATTAGCATTGGGAAGATTGCTAGGTAGCGAACCGAACCGCCTTTTTATTTATGAAATTATTTTATCTGTTTTTTTTGTTTTGCTTCCATATCCCTCTCCTGTGGTCTCAGAGTGAAGAGAATGTATCAACAGCTAATGAGTTACTGAATTCTGCATTCTTTTCTGAGGTACTAGAAAATGCTAAGGAAGATCAGGATGCATTGGGTACGCAAAGAGTAGTTGATTTAGAAGAAAGCATTTTAAAACCCTCTCTTGTCTTTTCTATCTCATACAATTACTCCTCCAATCCATTGAAAGCAGCTGATGGAGCAGTTAATCGTCTCGATGACGGATTTACTGCAAATTTTAATTTAGCTTTTAATTTAGGGATTGGCGAGTACCCCATTGGTGACAATGTTGTGGCAACTCCTTCATTTTCTCTNATGCAAATGAGAACATATAACGACCCTGCCAGAGACTTTGGAAGCGATCTCAAGGCTTTTGATGTAGATGTTCAAATTGTTAGCTTTTCAATCCCTATGGTTTTACCTGACGATTTTACTCTAGCAATTGGACATTCTTATGTCAGGCCAATTGCATTCCGTACAGAAAATGTAATCAATTATTCTAATACTCCAAGCGTAACCCTTATGAAAAATATACCCTTTTCCAATGGAGACATACTTACATTGAGCGTGGGTGGGAGTTACACTTTTTCCGAAGGTGATACACTTGCCGAGCAAATCAGTGATCCGATTTATTATCAATTTATTGCCGCGATAATGGAAAATAGCGGGATTGATCCATTAACTGCACAACCTTCAAATCTCCAGGATTCGTGGACAAATATGCTTAATCTTACTTATTTAAAGCCTCTTTCTGATCAACTAACAGTCCTCCCTAGCTACACTTTTTCTAAAATGCAATATACATCAGGTTCAAATACCGGCCGAGAAGATTATCTAAACAATCTGGGAGTTAGTTTTTCTTATGCTTTCTCAGATTGGTTTAACCTTTCCCTGCTTTCGAATTACACTTGGAAGTTTAGTGATGATCCCAATTCNCCTGAGTACGAAGATTTTATCGGAGGCATTGTGGCTGGTTTTAATTATTCTTTCTAATGGCCTGTGTTTTCTATTAAGAAAACATTGTATATTTTTCTAACCGGCTTTCTGTCTTGTTACCCGCTTTTTGCTGCTGACAACGAAGTTCTTGCTGAGAGATTTTTATCTGAAGGAAAAATTCTTGCAGAAGCAGGGAGGTTTGATGAATCTATCCGTATTCTCAACAGGGGAATGGGTTTACTAAAAGAATTTTCTCCCAACCATCCATTACGGCTCTCGATGGAGAGTCAGCTTAAAATTACAAAAGGAAAATTTCTTGTCTCCAGATATGATAAACTTAAGCAAAGAAGGAATGTAGACACGGGACTATTACCTTTAAAAGATGAAAACAAGGATTTTATGGTATCGCAAGTCTTTGGAAAGGTTTCGTCTCGACAGGTATGGTTGGACAGACCAAAAGTCGAATTTAGTGATTCAGTAGGTTTGGGAAGAAGATTAACCGTTTTCCCAAACTCCGGTGTCGAGTTGACAAGTTTACCCAATCGTTCCCTTATCCTAAGATCCCTTGATGCATCAACCTTTGAACTGAAAGGGCAAAATAACTTGTTGTTGTATTCTGGTACCATGCTCGTGGGTGCTTACATGAATAATTCTTCATTTGCATTAAAATCTCCAAATTCAGAGATTACCCTTAATTCTTCAAAACCTTTTTCTGTAATGATGGGAGTTACTACGAATGGGGGGGTGAAGATAATTGTGCTTCTTGGTGAAGTGAAGTTGATTTCCAAAAAGCAGGAAATGAAGTTAATGCCTGGAGAATTATGCTTTGCTTTACCGGACGGATTGAGNAGAAAAATGACNATTGAATTGAGTACTTTGATGGTTACATCCAAATTACTTACTGGTTTTGACAAACCTCTCCCTTTCGCANCCAAACTCAAGCAACAAGCGATGATGCAGGCTTTACGTACTCGCCAACGTTACCGTACCGTAGTTGGAGATGTAAAAGGTGTTGATGAATTCGAAATTAAGGTACTAGAAGAGATCCGTCCTTGATTGCACTTTTTACATTGATTAGTTTTTAGATGACTCATCCTGTCGTACCCTTGGCATAAAAATGGGTTGAATTTGATTCAAATTTTGAATTCGATGGCGAAATTCCTGNGATGAATCTTCAGCAAGGTTNATTTTTAATATGTCGCCCCTTTCCAAATCCATGAGGTCGACCAGATCTTCTTTGTACAGATTTCTTCGCTGTAATTCATAGGTTAACTCATTGGAATCTCCATTAATTACGACAAAAGAAACCGTNCCCTTGCGTTTTTTTAAAGGGCTGACGATGCGGCAAATTTCATGAGATTTACCGAGAATCTTAGGTTGTAAATATCCGATCATTGATAAGCCAAATTTGACTTCTCGAACCTCAAGATTTAAAGGTCGGTTGATTTTCTCCACTGTGGATAGTGGAAGAATTTTTCTAACCTCATGACTGAAAAACTTTGAATTTGTTTGAGATAAAGGACAACTCTTACCGTTAAAGTAAGGTGAGTGAATAAATAGATCCTTAAAATCAGGAATTATTTCAGCACATTTTTTATGCAAAAGATGGCAGATTCNTCGTTGAGCTGGTTCTGTTATGACAGCCAATCCGTTACTTTTGAGCCTTTCTGGCAGAGAAAAAAGAACCTGCTTGAAGCATTCCTGCTCATTCTCTTCTTCATTCAGAAGTTCATTGAGGGAGAATCCAAGAAGGATAAGGTCGNATTTCTTCCTTTTAATTTCATCTAGAGGAAATTTTAAATCTAAGCGCTTTGTAGTTATTTGAGTGTCAGGCCAAAGATCTTTTTGTGAAAGGTGAAGTTTCCTGAGGAAAGCGAGGCTTTTACCTGAATAATCAATGGCTTCAAGCTGGATTTGATTACTTAGTCCAGATTTCCGAATTGTATGCAGGCAGGATAATCCACTGGCNCCAGTGCCTGACCCTAAATCTAAGATCCGGATAGGACCATTTTTGGGAGGGTTCCAACCCCTAAGATGAATGGCTTCTCCAATGGCAAAATTCATAGCGGTCCAACTTCGGGAGAAATAGAAATTTCCGTATGCAAGAATTGATAGATCCCTTTTTCCATAGGCATCGCAGTCAAAATTACGAAACTTATTGAAACGGTCGCTCTGCTTTACAATTTCCTGCCGAATCAGATTGAGAAGTTTATCCTCACTGATTCCTGGCCATTGTTGGCATGCCTGTTCCCACCACCACTTTTCAATGGATAAGGGAAACGTNTCTAGAAGGAATTTTGGAGGCATAGTTTAGAATCTTGCTCAAATTACCACCAACATTTTTCTCGAAAGAAATGAAGAACCAAACCTAAATGGTGAGGTTCCAGTCCTGGCACATTTAGGAGGACCTTATATCTTTCCGCCGTAGACTGCCTGGTCGCCAAGTTGCTCTTCAATCCTCAAGAGTTGATTGTATTTACATATACGGTCGGTCCTTGACAATGACCCCGTCTTGATTTGACCGGCGTTAGTTGCTACAGAAATATCCGCGATAGTAACATCTTCTGTCTCGCCCGATCGGTGTGAAATGACGGAGGTGTACTGGGATTCTTTGGCCATTTCTACCGCATCAAAAGTTTCAGTAAGGGATCCAATTTGATTTACTTTNACTAGGATGGAATTAGCCACACCCTGATCTATTCCTTTCTTAAGGAACTCAACATTCGTCACAAATAAGTCGTCTCCAACTAGTTGTACCCTGTCTCCGATCGCATCGGTAAGCTTTTTCCAGCCGCTCCAATCATTTTCATCGCAGCCATCCTCGATAGACTTAATCGGAAATTTGTTAACAAGTTCCTCGTAGAAGGCAACCATTTCATCTGAGTCACGTTCGGATCCATCACTCTTCCCAAATACATACTTTCCTTTCTCCTTTTCGTAAAATTCGGAAGAAGCCACATCAAGTGCAAATACGATTTCTTCGCCTAACTTGTAGCCGGCTTTTTCGACTGCAACGGACAAGGATTCCAGGGCCGCGACATTGCTGGAAAGGTTAGGTGCAAAACCACCCTCATCACCAACCGCAGTTGAAAGACCTTGGTCCTTAAGCACCTTTTTCAATGAGTGGAAAATTTCACAGCCCATGCGGAGCGCTTCTCTGAAAGATGGAGCCCCAATCGGCATGATCATAAATTCCTGCACATCAATGGGTGCATCGGAGTGGGATCCGCCGTTGAGAACATTCATCATCGGAACTGGTAAGACTTTGGAGTTAGGGCCGCCCAAGTATTTATAAAGAGGCAGGCCACAGGCCGAGGCGGCAGCATGGGCAGTAGCCATCGAAGCTCCGAGGATGGCGTTAGCACCAAGAACCGACTTGTTAGGCGTACCGTCCAAATCAAGCATAGCTTGATCGATTCCTGCCTGATCCGTTGCGTCCAAACCGACCAATATTTCTGCGATCTTGGTGTTCACATTTTCGATGGCTTGGGAAACTCCTTTGCCCAAATATCTGGATGAATCACCGTCCCTAAGTTCAATTGCTTCGTGCTCGCCAGTGCTAGCACCTGATGGAACTGCAGCTCTGCCAAATGCTCCGCTGCTGAGTTCGACCTCAACTTCAACTGTTGGGTTGCCTCGTGAATCGATAATTTCTCGACCGTTTACTTCAATGATGTGCGTCATATTCTTAATGTGCAGATTAGGATTGGGTGCGTATGCACCTTTAAAAAAAATTTATATCATGGGTTTACAGAGAATTTTGTCAAAAGTCTTCGCATTAACTTAGAATAATTCGACTCGCTTGATCCTCGCAATTTTTTTCAATCCCTTATAAGGTCATTTGTTTATGGGCAAGGAACGCAATGCAATTTCACCCACTCGAGAGGAAAACTATCCGGAGTGGTACCAACAAGTTGTCAAGGCCGCTGATCTGGCTGAGAATACCCCCGTGCGAGGTTGCATGGTTATCAAGCCTTGGGGGTATGGTATTTGGGAAAATATTCGCGATTCCCTCGATACAATGTTCAAAGATACTGGGCATAAGAATGCCTATTTTCCTCTTTTCATTCCCAAAAGTTTTCTACAAAGGGAAGCTGAACATGTCGATGGGTTTGCAAAAGAATGTGCCGTGGTCACCCATTCCCGCTTGGAAGCCGATAGCGACGGCATCTTACAACCAGCTGGTGAATTGGATGAACCGCTAATAGTCCGACCCACTTCCGAAACTATTATTGGTGAGTTGTTTGCACGTTGGGTGCAGTCGTATCGTGACCTTCCATTATTGATTAATCAATGGGCCAATGTTGTAAGGTGGGAGATGCGTCCCAGGCTATTTTTACGTACTGCCGAATTTCTCTGGCAGGAAGGACACACCGTTCATTCCACTTCGGAGGAAGCCATGGAGGAAACCAAGCTAATCTTGAAACTTTACGCTGACTTTGCTGAAAACTGGCTCGCCATACCTGTTCTTCGTGGTGAAAAGACTGAGTCTGAAAGGTTTCCAGGAGCCGATTGCACCCTTTGTATTGAGGCAATGATGCAGGATCGCAAAGCTTTGCAGGCTGGAACCTCCCACTTTTTAGGGCAGAATTTTTCCAAGGCTTGCGGAATTAAATTCCAAAGCGAGGCGGGTAAAGAGGAATTCGGATGGACCACTTCGTGGGGAGTTTCAACCCGCCTGATTGGAGGGATGATCATGACCCATGCCGACGATAATGGACTTGTTGTCCCTCCCAAGGTCGCTCCAACTCACATAGTCATTCTGCCGGTTACGCCTAAAGAAGAGACACGGTCACAAGTTCTCGATTCTTGCAATCAACTCGCCAAGGAATTGCGATCCAAGAATTTTTCAGGCGGGTCTATTCAGGTGGAGATTGATGATCGTGATTTGCGTGGGGGTGAAAAATACTGGAGTTGGGTGAAGAAGGGGATTCCCTTAACCATAGAGATTGGTCCTCGAGACCTTGAAAAAAACACTGTTTTTGTGGGCCGCCGTGATCAGGGTGCCAAACGCGAGGGAGTTTCCAGAAGTTCGTTTGTGGAAAAGGTTCCTGGAATACTTGAGGATATGCAAAATAATCTCTTGATTAAGGCACTTGCTTTTCGAGACCAGAATACTAGAGACATCGATTCAAAGGAGGAACTTTATGCTTATTTTACTCCACAAAATTCATCCCAGACTGACATTCATGGTGGATTTGCTTTAACTCATTGGGATCGAAACCCCCTGTGGGAAGAAAAGTTGAAAAATGATCTTAAAGTCACGATTCGTTGTATTCCTGAAGAACCAGGGGATCCCGGAACTTGTATCTTTAGCGGAAACCCAAGCCCCGGTCGAGTTGTACTGGCCAAATCCTATTAGAGTTCCAATTGCTCCTCCCCAATGGAAGTCATCACCTCTATTAAAGAAATTCAGCAACTTTCTCGACTTATCGAGAAGGAAGGAAAAAAAATTGGTTTTGTACCGACCATGGGTTTCTTGCATGAGGGCCATCTTTCCTTAGTCGATCTAATTCGTGCGCGATCTGATGTTCTGATTCTATCTATTTTTGTTAATCCTACCCAATTTGGAGTAGGGGAGGATCTCGAAAAATATCCCCGTGATATGGAACGCGATTTCGAACTTTGCCGGGGCAGAAAAGTAGATTATGTTTTTGCACCCAAAACAGGTAATATATACCAAGCAAATGCTAGTTCATATGTTTCAGAGGAGGAGGTGAGTTTAGGTTTGTGTGGCCAAGCTAGGCCCAACCATTTCAAGGGGGTCACCACAATCTGTGCAAAATTATTCAACTTATGCCGCCCNACCTATGTCGCTCTTGGACAAAAAGATGCTCAGCAAGTGGTCGTTCTCAAAAGAATGATTCGTGATCTACATTTTCCTGTTGAGGTTGTAATTGGTCCGACTTTACGAGAATCCGATGGCTTAGCTCTTAGTTCCCGGAATTCCTATTTAAATGAGAGGCAAAGGCGGGATGCACTCTTGCTGAGTAAGGCATTAATTGCGGGGAAGCATTTGGTTGATGACAAAAAAATTCGCAATGTCGATCGTGTCAAAGCCGAGCTCATGACAATTTTACGAACCGGTAGTTTAATTCGGGTAAATTATGTGGAGGTAGTTGATCGCGAAACTATGGATTTAGAAAAAGAGATTCAGATTGGTCGTTCCATGTTGGTAATCGCTGCTTGGGTGGATAATATCCGCTTAATCGATAACATACTGTTGAATGAGTAAACGAGTCAAAGTGGAATATGATCTGGTCATAGTTGGTAGTGGTATAGCTGGTCTCAGNTTTGCGCTTAAAGTTGCTGAAGCTGGGTATCGCGTGGCAATCTTCACAAAAAAAGACAAAGCGGAGTCTAATACCAATTACGCACAGGGTGGCATTGCAGCAGTTACCTCTGCTGCTGATGATTTAGACAAGCATGTAGAAGACACAATGGAGGCAGGCGATGGTCTTTGCGATTCAGGAATCGTAAGGGAAATATTACGGGACGGTCCCGCCCGGATTCAGGACTTGGCTGAAATGGGGGTTTCTTTTTCCAGCCTGGATGACGGACGAATTTCGCTTGGTAAAGAAGGAGGTCATAGTAGACGGCGGGTTCTACATGTAAAAGATGTCACTGGCAAAGCCATTGAGGCTGCCCTTCTTGCTAATATCGCGAAAGAGGGAGTCACTCTTTTTGAGCATTACTTTGCCATCGATCTGATTACTGCAAGGAAAGCTAGAAAACTTGGGGTTAAAGTAGATGGGTATGACGACCAGGTTCTTGGTGTTTATTTTTACGACGCTAACCATGATCGTGTGATCACGGTCTCCGCTCCTGTCGTTCTGCTTGCTACCGGAGGGGCGGGTCAGACCTATCTTTACACTACGAATCCATCTATTGCTACAGGGGATGGTGTGGCTATGGCATCCCGTGCAGGTCTTTCGTCTATGAATCTTGAATTTATGCAATTTCATCCAACCACCTTGCATTCAAGCGATGGCGACCGGTTCTTGATTACAGAAGCGGTAAGAGGGGAGGGTGTTAAATTAATCGATGGTAACAGCAAGCCATTTCTTAAAAAATATCATCCAATGGCGGATCTCGCACCGCGTGATGTGGTAGCTAGGGCGATCGACCGTGAAATGAAACGCTCGGGATCGCCATTCGTCCGTCTTGATACTCCAAAAATGAAAGGCGATTTTGCCGATCGTTTTCCCAATGTTTATAAAAACTGCCTGGAGCGCGGGGTTGATGCTCTGAAGGTGGCTATTCCAGTGGTACCTGCTGCACATTATTCATGCGGGGGAGTTCCCACGGGATTAGACTGCTCGACCAAGCTGAAGGGTCTTTATGCCTGCGGTGAAGTAGCCTGCACTGGCTTGCACGGAGCTAACCGTCTGGCCAGTAATTCACTTCTCGAAGCTGTAGTCATGGCTCATCGGGGTGCGGAAGCAGTTTGTGCGTTCTTGGAATCCCGCAAAAAAGTAAAAGTTTCTCTTCCAGAATGGGTAGACGGGGATGTTCCTGCATCAGATGAACGGGTGGTTCTCTCCCATAACTTGGATGAGTTGAAACGGACAATGTGGGATTATGTTGGCATTGTTCGCTCGACTAAACGTCTCGAACGAGCCCGTTCCCGCCTTCGTAATCTCGAGCGTGAGATCAATGAATATTACTGGAATGCGAAGGTTGATCTCTCACTTCTAGAAGTGCGTAATCTAGTCTGCGTGGCCGAACTGATCGTTCGCTCTGCTCTCAAGCGGAAGGAAAGCCGTGGATTGCATTACACGCTCGACTATCCAGACCAAGCTGATGAAGCGGTCAATACACTGGTCGCACCTCTTCGCCGCTAGGAATGATGAAGAGTCAGACCGTCGGCAAAATCGGCTTAGTCGGTCCTGGTGCAGTGGGTGGATACTATGGAGCTATGCTTGCACTCTCTGGGGAAGAAGTAAATTTTCTTTTTCGTAGTACCTATGATGTTGTGAAAGAAAAGGGACTCTGGTTGGTCCATCACGCTGAAGGCGGGCGAAGGGAGCCCGTTGAAGGGGTGCATGTTCATTCCANTNCTGATTCAATTGGTGTCTGTGACTGGGTGATAGTGGCCACCAAAGCAACTGCAAATCATGCCTTGAACGATCTGATTAGCCCACTTGTTGGCGACCATACAAGATTACTTACTTTGCAGAATGGAATGGGGAATGTGGAAAATCTAAGTCACTCTTTCGGGCAGGACCGGACGATTCTTGCCGGGCTCTGCTTTACCTGTATCAACCGGACTGCTCCTAATATAATAGAGAGTCTACTGCCTGGCTACGTACAATTCGGAGAGTTTGGTCAACCTCTTTCGGATGAGGGTAGAATTATGGTCCAGAGCTTTTGTTCAGCTGGTGTAAGAGTTCGGGAATCGGAGTCTTTGGACGAAGCCCTATGGCGAAAGCTCTGCTGGAATGTTCCTTTTAATGGTATTGCCATTGCCGGTGGTGGAATCACCACTGATGTAATTCTGNCGGATCCAGTCCTTAGAATACGGGCTCGTAATTTAATGCTTGAAATCCAGGCAGGGGCTCGGGCATGCGGGATTTTTATTGAGGATTCTTTTCTTGATCGCCAGTTCGAACTTACCGAACCCATGGGTTCCTATAAACCATCCAGTCTGATTGATTTTTTGGCAGGTAAACCTGTTGAGATCGATGCGATCTGGTTAGAAGCCCTGCGGCGTGGTGAAGCGAAAGGTGTAGAAATGCCAGAACTGCGGAAACTGGGCGAGGAACTTGTTGAAACCTTAGGTAGAATTTGAAAGGTCTTTTGATTTTTTAAAAATAAAGATAAGATTTCGTTTTTATGTGATGCTTGGTTTTTTATGATACGACAGGCTTAACTTGATTCATTCCCTGTCTGAGGTTAAGAGCTTTTGCAACCAAAGAGGAGACTTGGTTCATAAACTTTTCATTAATATACAGATGTGACTTGCGGGAAAATTCCCTCTGCTATCAAATTTTAAAATATGAGAACATTATCAGTTTTTTTCTGGCTCCCCCTTTTTTTTCTTTCCGGAGGTGATAAACAATCCGGAGCATTTATCAATGGACAGTCAGGATTTGGTTGGGTAACTCTCGGGGAGAGGGATTTTGCTCGGGTAAATTGTGACGCCAATACTTTTCAATTCGGAAACGAACCAGGTATGATGCATTGCACGGGAAATCCATTCGGTGGATTACGCTCGGTGAAAATATACAAGAATTTTGAAATGGTCCTCGAATGGAAACACAATAAATATGCGGGTAATGCGGGAATTTTTATTTGGTGTCCGCGAAAAGTTCTTGATAACTTACCCCGAGGACGATTGCCCCAGGGAATTGAAATTCAAATCCTGGATCCTGGTTACGAGGAAAACTTTCTAAAAAATAAAAAGAAGCGATCTGATTGGTTTACAAGTCATGGAGATGTATTCCCGGTCGGAGTTGGTAGAATTAAGGCAATGAATCCGGAGCTCACTTACATTGAGCAAGGCGAGACCTGGAAGGTGGGCAAAGCAACGAGTGCCCGTTCCTTTCCGACTAAACGGCTAACCCTTCCGCTTGGACATTGGAATCATTATTATTTTCGTGCCATCAATGGGGAGGTNCGGCTCTGGGTAAACGGACAAGAAGTATCAGGTGGGTATGACTGTAATCCAAGCGAGGGACATTTGGTGATGGAATCGGAAGGTTCCCCGATCGATTTTCGTGGGATGCGTCTGCGTGAGCTTCCCTGATTTAGAACTATTAACTTATGAAAAAGCTTATGAAAAAAATAATGACCGCGGCCTTCCTTGTATCCTGGACTTTTTTAAATGCGGAAAATTGGCCGGCTTGGCGGGGAAAAGATGCTACGGGCTCGAGGAGTGGTGGGCAATACCCAACCGAATTGAATATGCAAAAGAACTTACAATGGAAAGTCCCTCTTCCCGAGAAGGGATGTTCGACCCCGATTGTCTGGCAGGATTCCATTCTTTTGACCAGTCCGGTCCAGGGAGAGGATGCTGTGCTATCGTTCTCTTTGAATGGAGAAAAGAAATGGCAAACCACTGTCGGAGCCGAACGGAAGGGAAAACACAGGAACGGGTCAGGGAGCAATCCATCGGTGGTTACAGATGGAGAAAAACTTTACGCCTTGTTCAAGAGCGGGAACCTTGCCTGCTTAAATTTTAAGGGAAAAATTATTTGGCAAAAGGATTTGTCCAGTTATGGAAAGGATACGCTTTATTGGGATTTCGGGACATCTCCGATTCTTACAAGCAAGCATTTGATTGTGGCCCTGATGAGAAAAGGAAATTCCTGGTTGCTCGCCTTTGATCCCAATTCTGGAGAGGTGGCATGGAAGAAGGCGCGAAATTACCAGACTCCCCCCGAATGCGATCACAGTTACGCAACTCCGACCTTGATTGAGCATGAGGGGCAGGAGGCGATTCTGGTCTGGGGTGCGGAAAGGTTGTCTGCCCATTCCGCCAAGGATGGAGAGATGCATTGGGTATCCAACGGATTTAATCCCAAGCAAAAGAAAAACTGGGTGGTGGTCGGTTCGCAGGTGGTGGCGGGCGATGTTGTGGTTGTTCCATATGGTAGAGGGACGCACATGAAAGGAATTCGCATGGGGGGCAAGGGAGATGTCACGGAGTCGCATCTCCTATGGACCCGAACGGATACGGGGTGTTTCGTTCCCAGTCCTGCAGTGGCTCAAGGCAAGGTCTATGTTGTACGGGATCGCGGGGAGGTCCATTGCATTGATCCGAAAACGGGGAAAAGCCATTGGGAGGATGCCTTTCCGCGGGCCAGTTCCAGTTACTATGCCTCCCCCACTGTGGCAGGGACCAAGCTCTACGCTCCGAGGGAGGACGGAGTGATTCTGGTTGCGGACATTGCCAAGGGATTCAGGTTCCACGGAGCTTTCGATATGGGTGAGCGGGTCATCGCATCCCCCGTGCCGATCAAGAATCGCATTCTGATCCGCGGAGAAAGGAACTTGTTCTGCTTTGGCAGCTGAGGATCAAAAGAAAAGGTATGCTTGTGGCTTAGCGACTAAGACTTTGGCGTCTTTTACTCGTTTGAGTCGAAGAACTGGTCGCTCCGCTCGTGTTGCTTCCATATAAGGTATGTACCAAGTAGGGATATGCTTGGGTTTGAATATAGGCTTTTTCAACTCTTTGCATGCCATCTTTATCCTTAAGTGTGACATAACCCATATTGTATCTGTCCAGAGAATAGGAGTCCGAAGTTACCGTGCGGGCGTATGCATGATCGATATGAAAAATGCCCACAGGGAAATTGGCCGTGCCTAAATCGACTCCCCGGGCTTCAACTAATTTACTGGTTTCGACCAAGGCATAACCGGAAAGGGCGGGTTTCATCTCCGTATTCGCATCATATCCGGAAAGAATGTTTCCACTGTCCATAACCGGTTGATAGATTTTCGTGTTCATTCCCATGACCGCATGGCCATCCAAGGCATAGCCGATAATTTTATTCGAATAATCAAATTCCATGCCCGCCTTGAAACCGTGGAGGTGGTATTCACCCGTTGGTTGTGTGTGAGCATAGAAGTAATCGTTACTCAGTGGAATCGTTCCACCCTGCCAACTTACGCCACTGAGTCCATTATCGCCAATGAAATGAACATTGTATCGTAACTTTCCGGTATAGTTGGCGTTCGCCCCATGAGAGGAAGTCATGT
>NHDJ01000085.1 GCA_002167265.1 Verrucomicrobia bacterium TMED56
TTCTTCTTCCTTTAATTGCAGCTTTAATCCTGCCGTCGAAGTTGTACCCCCCTCTAGGGAATTAGTTTGTTTGGCCGGGAGATTGTAAGTATGGCCAAAAGCACCGAAATACAAAAGTTTCTTTCGATTTCGCGAAAACTCATAGGCTTTAAATGAAATCTTTTAATTACCCACATCAATCAGAATGAGTTGTGGTTTTTGCTCTGGAATTGGATTGATTTGGGTAAGACCAGTAAGCGGGAGGCATGAATCGGATGAGTGAGTTGAGAGGAAAGCAGTTTATGCACCAGCAGATTCCCATGTTGCCTCAAATGCAAGCCAATATTTTAAGTTGGGGTTGATTTGTCTCGATTGGTTTAATGGATTTAGTATTATTTATAGTCATTCCTGCCATTTTATACACCGTGCGCTTTCATAGTGAAGTTGTGCGTTAATTTGATTGGAGATAAGCTTTTCCTCTTAAATTATATTTTCGTCTTTTGTTTCCAAGTTTAGCCTAGGAAGAGAGATAAGTTGGCTTTAATTAGAACCACATTTTTTGTTGCGACCCACTATTTTTTGATCAGTTTTAACAAAGCCTAGCAAAATATTTGCTTGTTTTTGGCTTCTCGCAATGGGGAAATTCTCTGATATTTAATATCGTAAAATGAGATTTTGAGGTATGGCTTATTAAGAGATTTGATCTTTAATGTGACTTATAAAGTTATGAAAATATCCCAAAAACCAAAATTATTCAATCTATTCCATTGAAGCCAAGGCTCAGACGTTGGTTGGCAAGTGCCCGAAGTTTAGAGATAGCACTTAGGTTTGAATCGACATTTGCTATTGCAAGAACAAGCATTGTTCCGCCAACATTTCGGCGACCATCGATGGCTGATTGGATACGTCCATTAAAGTTGTAACCTCCACTGGGAAATACATTTGGTTGACCAGGTTCAAGTTTCTTAGACCAGAAGCAACGGAAAACAAAAAGTTTACGGTAGTTTCTTGCAAATTCATATGTTTCAAAAAAGATTTTCTGACCTGATACTTTTACGGAAACAAGTGTGGCATCCTGCCCTGGAACTGGATTGACTTGGGTGAGTCCGGTAAGAGGGATACAAGAATCTGGCGAATGAGTGGAAAGAACTGCAGTGCATGCTCCCCCCGAATCCCAGTGAGCTTCAAAAGCTTGCCAGTATTGTTCATTAGGATTCATTTGTGGTTCTAATCCATATGGATGAGGGATAGTCCTAAAAAGGTCCTGCCATTTACTTGAACTTGCATCGCTAAAATGAAGTTGTGCAGCAACTTGACGAGGAATGTCTTGGGGAATTTTTAAAATATTTTCATCAAGTAAAGACAGGTTGATTTTTGGAACATCTATCATGTTTGATTCACCATTCCTAAAATGAGCCTCACTGGCAAAGACTGTTCCAGTTAGAGTTAGGGCGGAAAAAATGCTAAATCCTTTTGGGGGATGAAAACTGAAGTTTTTCCATGAAAAAAATTGGTTACCAATCGGCTTATGTACAGTACCTATGCAAAGAACTTTTCCTATCAATAATATTGCAAGAAAAATCCCAAAAGTTTCAATCCACCCTGCAAGATCGTGAAGATTAGGAGTCTGCCAAGCTCCAATTGAAAAAAGGGGTGAATCCAGTAAGGCACCTTTACCCTTAACCTTAATGAAAGACATTGTGAAAGCTCTGGTCAAATTCATAGCTAGGGCAATGACTATGCCGGAAGCGAAAAGAGCAACCCTTTGAGCCAACGGCAGTCCAAAATATGCACCAAGAAAGAGAGTGACCACGGCAGATGCTTGCAAGCCGTTTATTCCGCTGCATGCTTGATCCACACCAATTTGCCCGAAAACTCCTACATCAATGACTGTACCTTGAAGAATAGCTTCATGCTCCATTAGCAAAAGCAGATCTACTATGGTGGACGAAACTTTTTGCTGCAACCATTGGGTGAGCTTGAGGTCAGTAGCTAGAGGCCATGGTATTGCAACTAGGCAAAAGAGTAAAGGGAAGAGAAACTTTTTGAATTGTTGGATTCCACCTCTGTGGTGAATTTGTATCAAAGTGAGTGTACACACGACCATGTAAAGGACTAAGTTGAGCAGACGCCAATCTGGATTTGCACCTCTAATGATCCATAATGGAAAGAAACTAAAAATTAGAGGAATCCCTAAGAAATAGATTAAATTTTTTTGCAAAGTAGACTTCGTGTTTGAATCGCTTGGAGAGTTTTGACTAGGAAGTTTTCCTATAAGGTAGATCATTAATAATGGCACCACAAATCCATGAGAGTATTGTTTATTCGTTTCCCACACTACACCCAGTTGCCAAAAAAGAAGTGCCCATGGAAACAAAATTACTATCTGATTAAAAGTTATCTTAAAAAAAGTACTATAGGTCACTTAAGATTAATAACTTGTTAGGTTTTAATTGTAACTAATTTGTAGATGAAAGAATTCCAGCAATACCTTGTCTTTCTGCTTCACTGATTCCTTTATCCATTAAATCGAGATGAGCAGAATGCTCGTTTCGCTGATTGATTTCAAAAACTTTTGAAGCAACCAACGCCCAAGCGGGCCTTTGCCCACGCCACTCATTCCAATTACTATATTTCCCAAGTGCTTCTAATGCAAGGTCGGGGGACTTGTTTCGAAGATGTGCCAAAGCAAGCGTAATCCTAGATTGGGTATTGTTGAGTTTTTCATTTAACTTCACTGCATCATCCAAAATCCGGCTAAATTCAAGAGGTGTTTTGTTGGAAGACAAATCTAGAATCAAGTAATAAAGTTTGTTTTGTTTAAATGTAAGATTGTCAATTTCAATGGCGGATAATTCAGATGTCCAATTAGTTAGTTGGTCTAATGTTGCTGTTTTAGATCCATATTTTAACAACAAATTAAGTGCGTATTTTTTATGGATGGAAATATGCTTAATTTTTTGAAGAAAATACAATAGGCAATGAATGTCTTTTACTGATTCNTAATAATGACAAGTTGCNCTGAGCATGTTAATATCATTTCCTAATAGTGCATAAAGTTTGTCTAGGNTTAAATTTGCGTCATTTANGTTGCTCGATAGNGAGTGTAANCTNGCNTCTATNGAAAGAATCCATCTTGAAGGAATGATTGGAGATCTANNAAGCTCATCTTTTAGCATTTGAAATTCACCCAAGTGAAGTAACGCATTGCTTCTAATNATAAAAAGTTCTTTGTTCATTCTNGATTTAAAAGGTGGGAGATANTCTAAGACTAATCGAAAGCTTTTAATTTTCATTAACCAATTACAGAATATTTTTAAATCGTCGTCTGNATTCAGATCGAANTTTNTAGAACAGNCTTTAACTACTTCATCTTGTAAAATTGAGTTTTGTTCGGATTGATAACGAAGTGCATTGATTCTCAAGAAATCAATTTTTTGTGAATTAGGATTGGATTGTAGAAGTTTTTCAAAGTACTCAAGTTCAACCGTATTTAGAGGTGAGATTCTGTGAATTAAACAAAGGTTACGTATAGCATCCAAACTTTCAGGTATATTTTTTTCTGCAATAGAACCTAAATCATNTTTTAAAGAGTTTACTTNAGCATGATCTCGAATTTGACATGCAATTTTTGTTTTTATGAATAAAACTTTTGGATTGAGCTTTTTTTCCTTTGGTATGGAGTTCAAAATCTTAATGCAATCTTCAAACAGACTAGCCTCATNATAAAAGNAGGCTAATACAACCAAGTTTTCCGTATCATTAGGAATCGTATCAGTTAGTAATTCTTTTGCACAAAGTGTACCCATTTGTATCAAGCTATTCTTATCTTTTTCTTTAATTTTATTTTGCCCAATAACCTGAGTGATTTTTTGAAGCAAACTAAGAGTTGAGGCATGGTTATTTTCTGCATTTTGTCTTCTTGAANTCCATTGAAANATGGCTTCCAAAGGTGAAACTTTGAAAAGAGCTTCTAAGTAATGTTCCTCAACTAAATTGTCATTNGGTGACAAAAGCTTGGCTAACTTTGATTTTCTTAAACCAATTGAAGTAAAGGAGTCGGAAAAACTCTCGTCCAGATANGACTTTGACTCTTCAATAAGTTGTTTAGATTTGNGGGNTTTAANGTAGGGTAACCATAAATCAGTGGNAAAAAAGCAGGCACTAAACAGTGCTNAAATTACTAAAAANGATAATGGTATAGGATGGAATTTAATAATTCTAAAAAAATAATTTNTGCTAAGTTTGGTATTACTNAGCANTTTCATGAAAGNGAAATTTNACATGCTNCCGCCCTTGGTCATTTGCATGTACAAGACCAATATTTTTTATTAGTAATTTTANCTTAATAAAATTATATTGCTTTTATNGGATGATCACTTGGGAATTCCACTTCATTTTCATCAATTTCAATTTCAGTGTCTCTCCCCAAAATTTCAAATAAGACTTTAATTCTTTGCCTAGACGGAATAAGTTGCGTGACCTTGCCTTCATCCCCTATGAATAGTCCCGATATAGCCGTGACTTTATCACCGATTCTGTGAGGTTGATCAGGTATCTCCAAAACTCCGTCCGGCGACATTAATCTAAGTTCAATCATGGCTTGTGGTGGCACATGAACAGGAATTTCTTTTCTACGAACAACATAGGCGACGCCTCTTGCAAAATGTACTGCACGAACATTTTTAATNGGGTCAAATCTTGCAAAAAAATAACCTGGGAAAAGTGGTTTGAGTGGTTGNCGTATTTTTTGATTTTGCCTCTGTGTCCTAGGTAAAAAAACCTCGACTTCTTCAAGAGNNCTTAAGGCTGACGCAGCAGCTAACTCCATGCGTGGTTTTGCTNTTACGCAGTACCAGCCTTCTGACCANTCTGACANTCCATCTNGATTTTCTGAGATCATAATTTNAGCAAACCGGCTAGNGCAGGTAACAGTCGTTTNCCAGCTTTTGTAAGNCTCTTTAATTTCTCTAAACGAATGTCATAAAATTCTTTTTCTTCTTTCGGTTTAAATGTAAGNTTGNTCTCAATTCTTGAGATGCGGTCGCTTGCACTTTCTAGATGGGGTAGAATTTCATCCTTTATAAAATTTGAAAATAATCTNCGGAATTCGGTTTCAGCTACAAAATGATCTTTTCGATTACCTGGTACATAAGCTGTTTTAATCGCTTTTAAATTTCGTAAAGTCTTCAAACCTTGACTGGCAGAGCCAATGCTGATCCCGAGTTTTCCAGCTATTTGATCCATGGGGGTAGGATCCTTAGAGAAATAAAGCAATCCATAGATTTCTCCGACGGAACGTGGTAGACCGAGGATTGACATCATCCGAACAAAGAAATCAATAGATTCAATGATCACAGGATCATCCGGCGAAATTGTTTTAATGGAGCTAAAATTTTTTTCAGTTTCCATATTTCATTTATTTCAAAAAAAAATGAAATAATCAACATCTAACTTTTAAGCATGATCCCAAAAATTATTGCTTGCTGATATTATTTAGTTTAATTAATTGATATCTATTGCCCATGATTAACTACTCCGATAAAGGATTTTCTATTCTTCATAGGTTATCCTTATGTTTGATTTCGTCCTTATGGTTTTACTACATATTGTATCTATGGGGTAAGTTGGATCTTTCTTTAATACGATTGCCCTTTAATTACTTGCTATCAGCATTAATTGGATTGTTATTCTCGGCTTTCGGATCTTTGCAAAATTATGGAGATTTTTATTCTCGTAGTGGATACAAACGAATTAAAGATTCATTTTCTAAGTCTAATTTCCAAGTAGCGGTGATGGCTTTTTGTGTATTTGCTTCATATTTTGTGACCAAAGATGCACACACAAGTCGTATGTTTTTGGTTTTTTACATTGTATCATGTTGGCCAGTATTAATTCTTTCTAATTTTGCGTTACCTGGTCTTTTCAAAAGAATTAATGGATATTATGGATTAAAAAGGAATGCTGTTCTCGTTGGTTCATCCTCAAGCATTAAAGAACTCTCAAATTGGTTATCTTCTCAAAAAAATAAAGGCTTCTCATTTATTGGTGCGTTTCAAACCGACTCTGAAAAATATGCTTTAGATGGATTAAGAAATCTTGGATCTTACCAAGATCTCGACGCTTATTTGTCTGAAAATTCTACATATCAAATTGTTGTTCTGCCTGATGATTCCGATTCAGGTTGGATTATGTCGATTGCTGACATCGCCACAAAGCATGGGTGTCGTTTTCTTATTTACAATAACTTATCTGGTTTTTTCGATGATAGATTGGCATTTTTGGAGGAATCTGGGCGTCAGTTCCTTACTCTTCTAAATGAACCTTTGCAAAGTCCTTTCAATCGCATGCTTAAAAGATCGCTTGACTTGGCAATATGTATTCCAAGTTTGCTAACAATCATTCCTCTAGCGATGGTTTTGGTAAAAGTCTTCCAATGCATTCAGTCTCCAGGTCCTCTTTTTTTTAGGCAAGAGAGGGTTGGAATGGGCGGCAAAAGATTTGTAATTTGGAAATTTCGTTCCATGAACTTTGATAAATATGGTGTTAATGATGAATCTCTCCAAGCACACCAAGGAGACTCGCGAATTTTTTCATTTGGTAAAATAATGAGAAGATTTAGTGTAGATGAACTTCCTCAATTTATAAATGTTATTAGAGGAGATATGAGTCTTGTTGGACCACGTCCTTATCTGGCATCTCATGACTATCTATTTCAAAAAAATTATAAATCATACAGAATTCGTCAATTTGTTAAGCCTGGGGTCACCGGACCGGCACAATGCAGAGGGTTGCGTGGAGAGTTTACTGACCCAAAACTTGTCAGTCAAAGAATTGAACTTGATTTTGCTTATGTTGGATCATGGTCAATTTGGACAGATGTTGAGATTGTAGCTAGAACTGTTGGTCAAGTTCTTTTTCCACCTAAAACTGCTTACTGATAGATTTTATCTAATGAACGATAATTCCGACGGTAAACCCGCTGGAAAGGGAAGAAGAATTTTGGGAATAACTTTTTTCAACGGTGGATGTTTAGAAGCCATTCAGAATTTGGAATGTGGTGGTTTACTAACTGCACCATCAGGTCCTGGTTTGGCATCTGATCTATTTAGATGCAATGAATACAGGAAGGCATTAGAACAATCGGATCTGGTTCTTGCTGACAGCGGTTTTTTATGCCTTTGGGAAAGAATTTTTGGGCAAACCAAATTAGAAAGAATTTCTGGACTTAATTTCCTTCAAGTATTCTTGGAAAATTCTAATTGGAAAGCAGAGTCTTCATTCTGGGTAATGCCAGATGAAAAGCAATCTCGAAAAAATACTTCTTGGATTGAGGAAAACTTTAAAATAAAGATTCCGAACCACTCCATATATGTGCCACCGAAATATAATAAAGAAGGAGTTTTGTGCGATCCTGAGCTTTTAGCCAAAATTGAAGAATACAAACCTAAAAATATTTTCATACAAATTGGAGGAGGTCCACAAGAGCGCCTNGGGCTGTTTCTAAAAACTTGTCTGTCATATAAACCGAGAATATTCTGNACNGGTGCTGCATTGGCTTTTTTGTCNGGGAACCAAGTAAAAATCCCCAAGTTTTTCGACAGATTTTATCTAGGTTGGTTGCTTAGGTGCTTAGCGAGTCCTCATATTTTTATCCCTCGATATCTTAGAGCTTTACGATTGATTTTCATTCTATTCAAGTATCGAAAAAGTTATTCATCGAATTAGGGTGNTATAGATGTTAANAANTCCAATACTAAGGAGATAAGCTACAATTGAGCACTAAAAGTAATAACCCTCCTAAAGCTAGCGTGCATGCNNTAGGTTGTAGACTGAATCAATATGAAGGAACGATCTTGGAAGGTAAATTGCGGGAGGCAGGTTACTGCGTTGTTCCTTTTGGAGAAGAGGCACAACTAGGTGTAATCAATTCTTGTACGGTTACGAATGAAGCGGATGCGAAGTCNAGGAANGCGATCCGAAGGTTTGCCAAAAGGAATCCTAATGCAATCACGGTTGTTGCCGGGTGCTATTCTCAAACATCTGCCAATGAAGTAGCAATGGTCGAAGGGGTAGACTATGTAATTGGAAATCACGATAAAATTAATCTTTTAGATTATTTAAGCGATGAAAAGCCAGAAATTCCAGTTGTGATCAGAGANCGAATTGATNGAGAAGATTTTTCAATCGGGTTTGTTGGAGATACTCAATTTGAACAACGGGCAAACTTAAAGATTCAAGATGGGTGTGATTTTATGTGTTCCTTTTGTGTTATCCCTTTTGCACGGGGAAGGGCTCGTTCCAGAGATTGGTCCGATTTGTTCTCTGAAGTCGAGAATATGATAGAGAAGGGGGTGAAAGAAATTATTTTAACAGGGGTAAATATAGGAACTTATCAATCTAATGATAATGATTTTATTTCTTTAATTGAAAATCTTGGAAAATTGNCAGGCCTTGAAAGATTGCGAATTAGTAGCATCGAACCGACTACAATCCCTCGCGAGCTTTTCAAACTGATGGCTGATAATCAGCACTGCCTGACGCCTTACTTGCATGTTCCCATGCAATCAGGATGCGACAAAATCCTGTCTTTGATGAGGAGAAAGTACCAATTGGAAGAAATGCGAGAATTTTTCCTNCAAGCAATAGAGGATATTCCTCAAGTATGTATCGGCACTGATTTAATGACAGGTTTCCCNGGCGAAACCCAAGANGATTTCGAGAAGACTTGTTCGACTTTCCTGTCCTTTCCATTTTCCTACTGCCATGTTTTTACTTACTCGGAAAGATCCGGAACCAAAGCTGCAAAGTCGGATATTCAAGTACCTATGGCAGAAAGAAGAAAAAGGAGTGCACATTTAAGGAAATTATCAGCATCCAAGCGAATGAAGTGGCATCAGGCTCATTGCGGGTTAAAGCTCAGAGTTCTCCTTGAAACCCCCAAAAATGGTTTTTANGGAGCTTACTCAGATCATTATCTCCGAGTTATGATCCCAGATTCTCGAGTAGGGTTGGCTAATCGATTTGCCGAAGTAAAAATAGAAGAGGCAAGACCAGAATACTGCGTTGGTAAAATTCTTTACTATGATGAATAGTGTTCACTCCCTTTAAGCTTGCTTAAAATATTAATCAAAATGAATAACCCATCATGAGAAGAATTTTTTTGTGCGATGGCCACAATTTGGCATTTCGGGCTTTTTATGGAATAAAGGAACTCACACGTTCTGATGGATTTCCGACAAATATGATTCATGGTTGGATACGTTCGTTTTGGAAAATGGAGGACGAGTTTAAACCTGATGAGGTTTGGGTTTTTTTCGACTTGGGAGGATGCCCACACAGAGAAGAAATTCTACCTAGTTACAAAGCTAATCGGGGTATTCCCCCTGAAGATTTTACTAAGCAAATAGGTTGGGTGAAGAAACTTACTATTGCTATGGGATATGGAATGTTTGAGCAAGAGGGTAGGGAGGCAGATGATTTAATTGCCGCAAAAACAGAAGAGTTGTCTGAAGATCATCAGATTGTTATTGTTAGTGCAGACAAGGATTTAGCTCAATTAATAAGGCCAGGGGTATCTCAATTACTTCCTCCTCCAACTGCAAATCCTAGAGTTGGGTGGCGGATGCTTGACGAGTCTGGAGTCGAGGATAAATTTGGGATTCCTCCTGCACAAATACTTGATTATCTATCAATAATTGGTGATCAGTCAGATAATATTCCGGGACTTGTGGGAGTTGGTCCAAAGACAGCAGTTAAATGGCTTAAGCAGTGGGAAACTTTGGAAGAGATCATTGCCAACGCGGGCAGATTAACTCCTAAACGTTTTTGCAGTATGGTATATGAGAAAAGAGCCATGTTGATGATGAATCGAGAGTTAATAAATTTGGATAAAAGAGAATGTTTAGAAGGTAATCTTCCTGGCAAAGCAGATTTAGAAGAACTTGGTTGTATTTTAAAAAAAATGGAAATGGAAAAAACTATGNCCGAAATTTCCTTTCGTTACTNAAAATAGTAGGTAATCCAGGTAATTCCTCAAAAAGGCGCTTTTCGAGACGGAACTCTTTTGATATTGAATGATCAGATGTCATCATTGTTAAGTTTTGGATTGCCCAAAGGAAGTCTTGAAGAAGCAACTCTTAAGTTGTTTGCTAAAGCAGGTTTTAATATCACGAAAGGTTCTCGTTCGTATACTCCTAGTTGGGATGATCCAGATATTGAGGGAAGGTTTGTTAGAGCACAAGAAATGAGCCGTTATGTAGAGGATGGTTTTTTTGATTGCGGACTTACTGGTCGAGATTGGGTAAGGGAAAATGACTCTGATGTAGAAATTGTAGCAGATTTAATCTACAGCCGAGCTTCCAATAGGGTTTCTAAATGGGTGTTAGCTGTACCAGAAAATTCCGAAATTAAGACAATCAAAGATTTGGAGGGTAAAACAATTGCCACCGAACTCGTACAAGCAACAAAGAATTTCCTGAGTGATAATAATGTATCAGCGGAGGTGGAATTTTCTTGGGGAGCAACTGAAGTTAAAGTACCTGAACTGGTTGATGCAATCGTAGATCTAACAGAAACCGGAAGTTCATTAAGGGCCAATAAATTACGTATTGTTGAAGTCTTAATGGAAACTAATACTGTTCTCATCGCTAATAAAAAAGCTTGGTGCAATGAAAAGAAAAGAGCTAAAATTGAGAATATTGCACTTATGCTAAATGCAGCTTTGCAAGCTGATACAAAGGTTGGATTAAAGCTAAATTTGGAAAGGTCAAAACTTAATGAGGTGCTAGATTCTCTCCCTGCTCTGAGAAAGCCAACTATTTCCTCATTAGCTGATGATTCTTGGATTGCTGTAGAAACAGTTATCGAGAAAAAAGTATCGAGAGAAATAATCCCAGCATTGAAGAGAATTGGAGCAGAAGGAATTGTTGAATTTCCCCTGCATAAGATTGTCCCTTGATGATAAATCTTCAATTTTACTTGCTGAAAAAAGCAAAATTTGATTTAAAGCATTCTTTAACATATCAAACCTAACCCTCAACCCTCGTTCTAAGTTGTTCGTGTATTTGCGATTTTGCACTTAGCATTGAGGCCAAAAATATCATACAAACATGAGTGCTGTCATGGAAGAATTGCTCGCTGAGAGCAAAATCGAATTACTTAAAGAAGGTTCTGTCATTTCTGGAACTATAATGGAAATACGACCGACCGAGGTCGTTATTGATTTCAAAGGAAAAGCTGAGGGGACAATTCCTGCACATGAATTTCTCGACCTTAGTGAATTAGAAATCGGGTCAGATATAGAAGTCTTCCTGGAAAGATTAGAGGATCGTTTTGGGAATCCTCAACTATCATTTGANAAGGCNGAGCAAAAGAAGAATTGGGAAAAGATTGTCAATACTTGCGAGGAAGGCTCTGTTATAACGGGTCGTGTTCGATCGAAAGTAAAAGGAGGGTTGGTAGTCAATATTGGAGTAGATGCATTCCTTCCATCCTCTCAGGTTGATATTCAAGCACCCAAAAATTTAGACCAATTTGTAGGTCAGACTTTTGATTTCAAAGTGGTTAAAATCAACCGCGAACGAAAAAACATTGTCGTCTCCCGTCGAGAGTTGATCGAGGAACGCAGACAAGACAAAAAACGTGAAATTCTTTCCAAAATCATACCTGGAGAAACCCGAAGAGGTATGGTTAAAAACATTACTGATTATGGTGCCTTTATTGATTTAGATGGTTTGGATGGTCTCTTGCATATTACCGATATGAGTTGGGGAAGAGTCTCTCATCCGAGTGAAATGGTTAAGACTGGAGAGGAAATCACCGTTTGCATCATTGATATTGATGAGAAAAGAGAAAGAGTTTCACTNGGTCTCAAGCAACTTTCGAGCAATCCATGGGACGAGATTGAGAGTAAATTCCCAATTAATGCTAAGGTTAGAGGTAAAGTTGTTAATCTTGTACCCTATGGTGCATTTGTTGAGCTTGAAGAAGGAGTGGAAGGGTTAGTTCATGTCACAGAAATGTCATGGACTAAGAGGATCACCAAACCCGGCGAAGTCCTTAATGTTGGTGATGAAGTCGATGCCGTTGTTCTTGGAATTCAAAAAGATGACCAAAAAATATCACTTGGATTACGCCAACTTGANGTCAATCCATGGGATATGGCCACTCACAATTACCCTCCAGGTGCACGCGTACGAGGCAAAATCCGTAATCTCACTTCATATGGTGCATTTGTAGAATTGGAAGAGGGTATAGATGGCATGGTTCATGTTTCCGATATGAGCTGGACTCGCAAAATTAATCATCCTAGTGAAATGGTCAAGAAGGGTGATGAAGTCGATGCTATCGTTGTAGAGGTAGATATTGAAAATCAGCGAATTTCACTTGGCATGAAACAACTTACCCAAGATCCTTGGGAGGACATCGATCGCCTATATCAAATGGGTGGCGTCGTTGAGGGAACAGTCGCCCGAGTTGCTGGTTATGGTGCTTTTATTGAACTAGAACATGAAATTGATGGACTCGTCCATATAAGTCAAATCAGTGAAGAAAGGATTGAGAAAGTTAAAGATCATTTGAACGAAGGCGAGAANGTTAGNGCTAGAGTCATCAAAATAGATAAGGAAGAGCGTCGTATAGGNCTTAGTATTAAGGCGGCTAATTACGATGAAGATGCCCTTGCTAAAGAAGTAGCNGCTTACGATGAAGTCGGAGATGATCTTACTACATCACTTGGAGATCTTTTGGACGAGGCAACCGCCACGAATGAAGATAAGTAGAGTTTTTGAAATTCAGGTTCTGAATNACTGATTAATTCTTTTTTCCGAGTAATTCACTGAGCATNTTTTTACGCTCATCCAATTTGTTTTGCTCAATTATTTCTTCCTTGGTTCTTTGCTTCTCAAATTTTTTCATATTTACACGAATATGCCTAATGGCTTGTTCTTGTAATTGTCGAACGCGTTCACGCGTGATTCCAATTTGAGAACCTACTTCTTCGAGGGTGAGCGGGTNTCTACCCTCTAGACCAAAACGAAGTCTTATAATGTCAGCTTCTCTAGGTTCCAATGTCGAAAGAACTTGGTCNACATCTCCAATTAAGGATTTTGACTGCAAGCTTTCAGAAGGTGATACGGCATTTTTGTCGGGTACAAGATCTCCAAGAGTAGATCCGTCCTCGTTGTTTATAGAAGATTCAAGAGATGCTGGTTTCTTACTAACTGATTTCAGATGAGAAATTCTTGACACGGGAATGTTCATTTCTTCCGCAAGTTCATCATTAGTAGGTTCTCTTCCAAGCTGTTCAGTCAGTTCGGCAGATTTTCTTCGAATTTGACTGACTCGATCAACCATATGAACCGGTAGGCGAATCGTTTTGCTTTGGTTGGNTAGCGCTCGTTTAATTGATTGCTTAATCCACCAGGAGGCATAGGTGCTTAGTTTTCCACCTTTAGTGGGATCAAAACGCTCCACCGCTTTCATTAATCCGATATTTCCTTCGTTAATCAAGTCAAGAATTGATAGTCCAATATGAGCATAGTCTTGAGCAATTTTTACTACCAATCGCAAGTTAGCCGTAATCATTTTTTCTCTAGCCTGCTGATCCCCCTGACTGATCTTTTTGGCAAGCTCAATTTCCTCTTGAACCGTTATAAGAGGTACTAATGAAATCTGTTTAAGATAAATATCAAGGGAGGATTGTTCGCTGTTTTCCGCCATTACTCTTGTTTTGTTAAATTGATAAATTATTGATTTGTTCCGCTAGCATAGCGGCTTGAAACATTCCTTTTGCCTTATTGATAGTTTCTTGAAATTCTTTTTCTGGACATGAGTCTGCGACAATACCTGCACCTGCTTGTAAGCTGATAATACTTTCTTTGATAATTGCAGTACGAATTGCAATGCAAGAGTCATGATTTCCTTCAAAACCGAAGTAGCCAAGAGCACCCGCATATGCATTACGACATGTTTTCTCAAATTCAGCAATGATTTGCATAGCTCTTACTTTTGGAGCACCACTAACTGTGCCAGCAGGGAAAGTTGCCCGCATCAAGTCAAAAGCATTTTTATCAGCACTCAATTTACCCAATACTTGGGAAACTATATGCATTACATGAGAGTACCTTTCGACTGACATGTACTCTGCAGCATGAATGGAACCAGTCTGACACACCCTGCCTATGTCGTTCCTAGCTAAATCAACTAACATGAGGTGTTCTGCCTTTTCCTTTTCATCTGAAAGTAAGTCCATTTCCAGTTTTTTATCTTCGGATTCATTAGTACCTCGAGGGCGAGTTCCTGCAATTGGTCTGATTAGAACATCTCCTTCATGCAGTCTCACATGGACTTCAGGCGATGCACCTACAATGGAAAAATCTTCTGTTTCCAAAATGAACATGTACGGAGAAGGATTAATTGCTCTTACTGCTCGGTAAAGATTAATTGGTTGACCGCTGAATGGGATCGAGAATCTTTGGGACAAGACAGTTTGGATTACATCTCCTGAACGAATGTAATCCTTTGTTTTATCTACCAGTCCCTCAAATTCTTCCTTCGAGAAATTACCCATTGGCAAACTCTTCTCAGGTAATTTTGAGAAATCCAGGTCGGCTGGTTTTATAAGGGTTGGTTTTGATAGAAGCACCAGAGTCTCTTTAATTTTCTTACATGCATCATTGTAAGAATCTGCGGGTTTTTCTCCAGGAGTCACATTGGCACAAATTGTTAGGGTTTGCCTAGCGTGATCAAAAATAAGCACCAACTCTGTGATCATGAAAAAAACAATTGGCATTTCCAAATCATCTTTGCGAGGAATGGGAATACTTGGTTCGATACGATTGGCATATTCATAACCAATAAAACCAACCGCTCCGCCGGAAAAACGCTTTCCGTTTATCCCACTATAACGAATTCCATGAACTTCATTTTCAATTAATTTCAAAGGATCATCAGGGGTCGGAATCTTTTGAATCTTACCATCATTGGATATGATCTCAGTTTCTTGCTTGTAGGAGGAAAAAGTTTTATTTGCGGAAAAGCCAAGAAAAGAAAATCTGCTGACCTGCTCGCCTCCTACGACTGATTCAAAAAGAAACGCGGGTTTTTTTTGGGAGAGTTTCGAGTATGCGGATAGAGGTGTTTCTGAATCTGCAGTAAGTTCTGTGCTCACAGCGATGACATCATGGTTTAGGGAAAGTTCCAAATATTCACTAATGTCAGGTTTTATTGTCATGAAGTTCTAGAAATTGTAAAAAATATAAGGTTACAGAATTTATAAGTTGCTCAAAATTAAGTTCATTAATTGTTCTTGTGGTTACTTATGTTAGATTCCAATATGCACATCTGATATGTTATCCAACCTAAAAGACTAAGCGAGGCGGAAATTATGAGAAGAAAAGTTCATTGCGTTATTATGGGAGGTGGTCGTGGAACTCGTCTTTATCCCCTGACCAAGCTTAGATGCAAACCTGCTGTACCACTTGCAGGCAAATATCGATTAGTCGATATTCCAATAAGTAATTGCATAAATTCTGGTTATAACCGGATCTATTTATTGAGTCAGTTTAACACAGCATCTCTTCATCGGCATGTACAGGATGCCTATCGTTTCGATAGATTTGGGCATGGCTTCGTAGAGATTTTATCCGCAGAACAAACTGTAGACGGTGATGACTGGTATCAAGGCACCGCTGATGCGGTGAGAAGAAACCTTATCCACTTTGGGGCATCTCCTGAGGATATTTTTGTAATTCTATCCGGTGACCAACTGTATCGTATGGACTTTTCTAAAATGGTGGAAGAGCACTTATCAAGAGGTGCGGATGTAACTGTAGCCGCGAAACCAGTACCTGCAGCGGAGGCTTTTGGACTTGGGTTGCTTAGAATTGGAGACGAATCCAGGATTATTGATTTTGTGGAGAAACCCAATGATCCAGAAATTATTCAGCGACTCATTCCACCCGAGCTTCAGGCTAATGAAAATGATCCAGACCGGTGTTTAGCATCCATGGGAATTTATGTTTTTAACGGGTCCGCAATGTTTGATGCACTCGAAGGTGATAGGACTGATTTTGGAAAAGAAATAATTCCATCTCTCGTTGGTAAGAAAGATCTGCGTTGCCATGTATATGACGAATATTGGGAGGACATTGGAACAGTAAGGGCTTTTTTTGAGGCAAACCTGCAACTTTGTGACGAATTTCCCAAGTTCAACTTTTATGAACAAAATCATCCCATTTACAATTACCCGGACATTCTTCCGACTAGTAAATTTGGAGAATCCAGTCTTTCAGCTACTAATATTGCAAGTGGTTGCCAAATAGGAAGTTCCAATTTCACCCGTTGTATGCTTGGCGTACGTTCGATTGTAGGAGATGCCTGCACTTTGCGAAATGTGGTCATGATGGGTGCTGATAATTATGGAACATCTCATGACAATATCGAGTTGGGAGTCGCTCAAGGAACCTACATCGAGGAAACAATAATCGATAAAAATGCTCGTATTGGTAGTGAAGTCGTACTTAGTCCAAAAGGTTTGAATGAAGGCTGGGTCGATGAAAAACAGAATATTTATTGTAAGGATGGCATTCTAGTAGTAGTTAAAAATGGTGTTGTTGAGAACGGAACAAAAATTGGAAACCCAGTATAAATCAAAAATTTAAATTCAATATGAGTAATATTCCTGAAAATCTAAGTTACACCAAAGATCATGAATGGATCTTGTTTGAGTCTGATCAAATTTGTAAGGTTGGAATAACGGATCATGCACAGGATGCTTTGGGCGATGTAACCTTTGTAGATATACCTCAAGTTGGCACTCAGTTTTCTCAAGGAGATGTTTTTGGCGTTGTAGAATCCGTTAAAGCTGCATCTGATCTTTACATGCCGGTTAATGGAGAAGTGATAGAAGTTAATGCAGGATTGAATGATTCACCGGAACTGGTAAACACCAATCCGTATGAAAATGGATGGATAATAAAAGTGCAAACTTCTGATTCCAGAGAATCTTCAGGATTGCTTAATCATTCTGAATACGAGGAAGAGATCGGATAAATTAAAGGTTTTTAGCCCCCATAGTTTAACGGATAAAACAGTGGTTTCCTAAACCGTAGATCGAGGTTCGATTCCTCGTGGGGGCGCCATTCTTGCAGAGAGTAGCAGTAAGATAAAAAGCATTGAATAACAGAGACTTGATTGCCTTAAATGCTCTTAATT
>NHDJ01000086.1 GCA_002167265.1 Verrucomicrobia bacterium TMED56
TAATCAAAGACAGATGATGATAAACAACAACTCATCAAGAGAATTCTTTGAAAACCTATTTGAATTGCATCAAATGAGTAAACAGTTCAAGTATATAAACAAAAAAACCAAAGTAATATTTGTAAGAAACAGGATACCAAGGGCCATGATCAAAAGTAAAGTAACACCAAAGGCCTCGTTAGTTGCATTGGGTGGCGGTTATTACGCGGCAGGAACAGATAACCTAAAAAGACTTCTTGAAAATCTTCCAAAAAAGTTGTATTATAGTAATCATCAGCCGAGCAGTTATGACTGGCATGATCATGTTATAGTAAAACTTTAAAAATGAGCAGTTGTAAATTAGTAATAAAAGACGAAGTAAACGTCAAATTTGAAAACCTTTCTTTAGAATGGCGGAAGAGGTTATCCAACAAATTCAAATACGAAATTCCATATGCCAGACATCTCCCAGCAGTAAAGCTAGGCAGATGGGACGGTAAGATATCATTCTTTGGTTTGGGTGGTACAACTTATCTCAACCTAGTTGACCAAATACTTCCTATACTAGATGACGGTGGAGTATACGTAGAAATGGAAGACCACAGAGAACAACACAACTTCGAGTTCAATACAGTAGATAAAAACTATCTATCACACATTAAATGGCCGGAGAATCATCCAGCGGCAGGACAACCAATTATATTGAGAGACTACCAGGTAGAAACAATAAACAAATTTATAGAAAATCCACAGTGCATACAAGAAATTGCCACAGGTGCAGGTAAAACAATTATCACCGCGGCATTGTGTCAACTAGTTGAGACTTATGGTCGTACACTGACCATCGTGCCAAACAAAAGTCTAGTAACACAAACGGAAGAGGACTTCCTTGCTTGTAATCTAGATGTAGGTGTGTACTATGGAGATAGGAAAGAGCTAGGCAGATTCAACACCATCGCAACATGGCAATCGCTAAATGTATTGGAAAAGAAAAGCAAAGACGAACACTCAGAAGCGTTTGCAGAAGCTATAAAAGGAATCAACACAGTGATCATAGACGAGGTACACATGGCAAAAGCCGATGTACTTAAAAGATTGTTGACTGGGCCTTTTGCACATTGTGGAATACGTTGGGGGCTGACAGGAACAGTACCCAAAGCAGATTACGAGTTTATGGGTCTGAAATGTAGTATAGGTGATGTCACCCACAGGATACAAGCAAGTGAACTACAAGACAAAGGAGTACTTGCAAACTGTCACGTGAATGTTTTACAGACCCAAGACCACCCACAGTTCAAAACATATGCCGAAGAACTGAAATGGCTTACGACAGACAAAGTTAGGATGGCATGGGTGGCGAAAACTATAAAAGATATATCAACGTCAGGTAACACGCTGATACTAGTTGACAGGATATCTGCAGGGGAGATATTGCAAGAACAATTAGACGGTTCAGTGTTTGTATCTGGATCAACAAAAAACATAGACAGGAAGGAACAATATGATGAAGTATCTACTGCGACAAATAAAATTATTATCGCCACATATGGAGTTGCCAGTGTTGGTATTAACATTCCTCGTATTTTTAATCTTGTTCTCATAGAGCCGGGCAAATCATTTGTTCGTGTGATACAGAGCATAGGAAGAGGAATCAGGAAGGCCGAAGACAAGGAGAACGTACAGATATGGGACATTACCAGCAGTTGCAAGTTTGCAAAAAGACACCTGGGTGCAAGGAAAAAGTTTTACAAAGAGGCCAATTACCCGTATAATATAGAAAAGATAAATTATGAAAATCCTTACACTTGATAATCGTGCTTACAGCATAGAGAAGATCCCTGAATGGGTTGATGAGAAATTAAGATTTGCGGTGCTGGATAACTCAGACCCTAATGAACCAGATTTCTTTTATATACCGTTGATATTCCTTGAGAGCTTCAATGCTCCCGCGGCAGTGTTACAAATAGGAGACTATAGGATCAAGATGCCTCTAGATTGGAAAATGCTGATAGGAGAGGCGGGACAATCAGAGATGCACGTGTTACCTATAACAAGTTTAAATGATAGAGGGTTTGATGCATTTACGTTCAATCCACTATCCAGTCCTAAGCCAGATTTTTACGCCATAGACGTTGTAGATATCTACACCGAAGTGAAATGGTACTTCCCAAAGATCAAGTCCGGACAGATGCTGGCCGTGCCGTTGAGCAATGGACCAAAACCAATGTGTGCCTACTTTGTCAAGGACATATCAAGGCAGTGTGAACAGGTAGACTATGGCTCCGTCTGGTAGAAAATCAATCATAATCGACGCACCAATTATGATAACCAGTAACAAGATTGCAGTATGGATGGACGAGAATTGGATGTTTGACTTCTTTGATTTCATAAAAAAACACAAATTCAAAATTTCAGGTATGAATCACATGCAAAAGAAAATAAAATTAACATTTGTAAACGCACATGAATGTACAATATTTGGACTAAAATATGCCGGCAGAAAAAAATAGAAAATTCTTTGAACTGAGGAACGGACTAAAAGCCGTTGATTTCAGAAACAAAGATTACTTTGACAGGATAGATGAAAAGGAGAAGTCGTTATACTCTCCGTACATGTTGATGAGATATGTTTCAAGCACTTCGTCTAAAGATCAATTCTACGTAGAACACTACGTGGAGATGGTAAACGAATGTGTCAACAAACACTGCTTTACACTAGGAAAACACAAGAAACTGCTTTGGATACTGACTGCCATGTGTGGCTCATTACAACAGCAGTTCCATCCATGGATAAAACCTATGAAGCGAGTACCAAACAAGAGTTTAAAGAAACTACAACAGATATACCCAACGTGGAAGGAAGCGGACCTAGAAACATTGGACAAAATAATAACAGATAGAGAACTTGAGGAACTGATAGAAGCACATGGCATCAACGAATAAATGCACCTACTGTGGCAAAGAGTTTGCAAAGGAAAGGACACTACAAGTACACTTGTGTGAACCAAAGAGAAGATATCTGCAACGCGATGAGAAGTGGGTAGTGAATGCGTTCATGGTGTTCCAACGATTTTATCAGATACATCAACACAATTCAAAAATAAAGACCTATGACGAATTTGTCAAGAGTGCGTACTACAATGCTTTTGTGAAGTTTGGTCGTTTCATTATGCACATCAACCCATTGTATCCGGACAAGTATATTGATTACGTATTACAGTCAAAGGTGAAATTGGATCATTGGTCTAGAGATGATCTTTATGAACTGTATCTCATAGAAGCGTTGAAATCAGAACCAGTGGAAGCCGCACTACAGAGAAGCATCGCTACAATGATGGATTGGGCTACCGAACAGAATGCACAATGGTCTGACTACTTTAGATTAGTAAACACAAACAGGGCGGTACAACACATACAACAAGGAAAAATAAGTCCATGGTTACTGCTAGGTTGCACTGCAGGAAAAAGGATGTTAAAATCATTTAACGATGAACAATTACAAATGATAGAAAGATTTATAAATCCAAGTTTCTGGCCAAGCAAGTTAAAGAGCTATCCTGCAGACCACATGTTGGTACAAGACACAGCAAGGGAGGCCAAGATTGTCTAAAGTTAGTTTAGAGATTGCAGATAATTTGGATTTCGAAGACGGAGATTGTGCGATAACAATTAAGAAGGATGGTACAATCGGAAAAGTTATTGTGCCAAAAATGGACACAGCAATGTTAAACAGCGAAGGTTACAAGGCACTACTAGAAGTTGTAGAAGTATTACAGCCTGGATCAAAAGAAGAGTTCATTAAACACAACGAAAAAGACAAAGGGAGTGTACACTAATGCCTGATGTAGATATAGATTTTTTTGACAGAGACGGAACACTCAAACTGTTCAAGCACACACCTGCATCCATACTTAAGGATGGCAAGGCTGAAAAACACAAGACAGGAGTTTATTTTCATGCTATACCAGAACATCCGGTCACAGGACATGCCTCGCTGGATTACAAGAAAGCAGAGGACAGAGGATACTTTAAGATAGACTGTTTGAACGTTAACATATACAAAGAAGTAAAATCAGAGCAGGAACTGGTCGAGCTAATGATACAGGAACCAGACTGGGACATGCTGAAAGATCCAAAGACAGTTGAGAACCTATTCCACTTGAACGGTCATTACAACATAGTGTCCAAACTGAATCCAAAGACCATAGAGCAACTAGCGGCCGTATTAGCAATCATACGTCCTGCAAAGCGTCAATTAATGTACAAGGACTGGATAGACATAATGCAAGAAGTTTGGATAAAGCCAACGGACGGATCATATTTCTTCAAGAAGTCACACGCCGTGGCATATGCTCAAGCTATAGTGGTACAGATGAATTTAATATCCAAAGCTAAATATAGTTTTGATGCACCATCAAAAACGTAAAAAAATAATCCATAAAAAACGTAAGGCATCCAAACCATCTAGAAGATCAGAACTTGATCATTATCAGCCTAATAATCCTTTGACGAAATATGTTGAAAAGGTGTGCGGCGTTAATTGCACAGATCCTGATAAAGTTTAAACAGGTCTTCTTACTAATTGGATAGTTCTTCTCTTTACCCGTTTCTTTGAAATTTCAGAAAGTTTTACAGTTGGACCATGCACTATCTCTACATCCTTTACATTCAATGTGATTAGTGTTGTACGAAAGTATCGGAAATCTCCTTTGAGGAATATGTTTATTGGTAATTTACGATTGGATTCGTGCCACCAAATTTCCCCGCACTTCAGAAAATGCATCTTATCCTTTGGCATCATTAGCCTGCCGTAATCGTAGAAGCTGATCACGTTAGAGTCCTCATTCTGCACTATACCCACGTACTCCAGCTCTCCCTTTCGTATCAAGCTCAAAAATGGGAACTTGTCTTTTAACGTGTTAAAAATTTCATTCATAATCTAACTATAAATACTGTTAAATATGTATTATGCAAACAGTACAAAGGTATTTAATAAACCAGTTGGTAATAGCCTACATAAGTGGTTATCACGGGAGGAATTCAAAAGTGTACGATAGACGTCTGACACTACATAGAGGGGTATCAAACCCTGTCTCATTCACGTTTAAGAACGAAGATCAGAAGGCACAGAATATCTCAGCTAAGACCTACGAGTTCAACATGATTGATTCTGAGAGCAAAAAAGCGGTGATTACAAAGACATTGACCATACTTGATGACGGTTCTACTGTCAGCACTACAGGTGACGCTAGTTGCACGATCACAGAGGGCGATCTTTTACCATTGGATGCAAAGTTCTATAATTTTGCAGTGCGAGAGGTTAACTCGGACGGAAGCAGAGAGGTAACCTACGCCGACACAGGTTATGCGGCCGCTGGCACAGTTGAAATTCTAGATGGAGCCTATCCTGAATTCGTAGCAAGTACAAACGTATCAACTTTCTCAAGTGGGGGACCACTTGCATATGTGTCTGGATCTATAGATGCACGTCCAGGTATCAACAACAATAAGGCATTACACACCATTGCTGTGTACACAAAAAACTTTACAGGAGCATTGAGAGTGCAGGGCACAATGAGTGCTTCTCCCAGTGAAACAGATTACTTTGATATTACCATGGAAGATGCAGGATCCCCTGCCAACTCATTCACAAGCTCAACCACAGTTAGCAATTTTAACTTCACGGGTGTTTACCACAGTGTGAGATTTGCTTGGGGTAATAGCTCTAGTAACACTGGGGTGATTGACAAAATCCTATATAGACAGTAAAATAGTATAGATTATGAATCTTATACAGAATACAATTCTGACTAGTCTTCCTGCGAACAGAAAGAAAACACCAAGCGGTTGGATCAGTTTCAATGCACCTTGTTGCGTGTACAACGGGGAGACTGCTGACAAAAAGAAACGTGGGGGACTAATGACCAGTGCAGACGGAACTGTGAGTTACCATTGTTTCAACTGTGGATTCAAAGCCAGTTATGTCATTGGCAGGAAACTGACCTTCAAGATGAGGCAGTTCATGGGCTACATAGGTATACCAGACGACACCATTAAAAAACTTGCCATAGAAGCCTTGCGAGAAGAAGAGAGTGATATCAAATATGAAAAGAAAAAGTTTATAACATTCAACAGAAAGAATTTGCCAAACAATACCAAGCCGTTGGCCACGTGGTTGGAAAAATATACGACCGGAACATTATCAGACACAGAACAGAAAAGTATAGACAACATGTTGACCTATCTATCTAGCAGAGGCATTGGACCTGATTGGTATGACTTTATGTACTCGTCTAGTAAAGTGTGGGACGTGCATCAACGATTGCTGATACCTTTCTATTGGAAGGGAGACGTAGTGGGATTCACAGGCAGGATGTTTGAAGAATCCGAAGGAGTGAAATATTACACAGACGTATGGCCGGGATACGTTTTCAACATGGACGCACAAGACTGGACAAGGAAATTCGTGTTGGTAACAGAAGGACCATTCGATGCAATTACCGTTTCTGGTGTCAGCATACTCGGATCAGAGATAAATGATACACAAAGAGAGCTGATAGATGGACTGGGAAGGCAAGTAATAGTGGTACCAGACAGAGATGCTCCTGGAGAGAAGCTGATAAATCAAGCAACAGAATTTGGATGGAGCGTTGCATTTCCACAATGGGAAGACGGAGTTGACGATGTGGCGGATGCTGTGTTAAAATATGGAAGACTGTTTACTATACAATCAATATTGAAAACAACAGAATCAAGTAAACTGAAAATAGATTTGAAGAGAAAAATGTATGGATAAGGAAATAATAGAGTTAAAAAAAGAAGTAAAAGGTTTGAAAAAAACTATTGTTGAGTTGGACAAGAAATTATCCAAACACATAGTTTTTATAGAGCAAGTATATGGACCTTTACAAAAGTCTATAGACAAATTTAAGAGGTTTTTTAAATAATGGCTGATTATAAAGAACAACACTCACAGGCTAAGAACTATTCATTTGATGTACAGAAATTGTACATTGAGATGTTATTAGCAGACGCTGAATCATTTGCTAGAGCACAAAATATTTTTAAGCCTGAATCTTTTGATCGTAAACTACAACCTATTGCAAAATTTGTTAAGGACTACATGGACGAGTACAAGGTCATGCCAGAAGTCGAGATCGTAAATGCAGAACATGATATAAAATTAAAAACAGCAAAGGATTTAGATCCAGCACACTTCAACTGGCTGTTGGACGAGTTTGAAACATTCTCTAGACACAAGGCACTAGAACATGCGATACTTTCGTCCGCGGACTTATTAGAGAAGGGAGATTATGCTCCCGTTGAAGACATGGTCAAGGAGGCAGTCAATGTTGGACTGACAAGAGATCTCGGTACAGACTATTTTTTAGATCCAAAGGGAAGATTAGAAGCACTTAAAAATAACAATGGCCAAATCAGCACTGGATGGCAGAATCTCGACAAGAAACTATTTGGTGGGTTCAACAGAGGAGAACTGAACATCTTTGCAGGTGGTTCGGGTGCAGGTAAGAGTTTGTTCTTGCAGAATCTTGCAGTGAACTGGGCACAGGCCGGCCTGAACGTTTGCTACATATCCTTTGAGTTGAGTGAACAACTTACAGCCATGAGGCTGGATGCAATGATGACTAACATTCCAACTAAGAAGGTATTCCCTGAAATTGATAATGTTGAGATGAAGGTTAAGATGCTGGCGAAGAAGTCAGGTAACTTACAGATCAAATACTTGCCAAGTGGTAGTAATGTGTTGGACGTAAGGACATATCTTAAAGAATTAGAACTTAAGAACAAGAAAAAAATAGACTGTATACTGATCGATTACTTGGATCTAATGATGCCTAAGAGCAAAAGGATAAGTCCTGCAGACTTGTTCATCAAAGACAAGTATGTGTCTGAGGAACTGAGAAACTTGGTTGTTGAGAAACAGTGTGTGTTGGCGACAGCATCACAGTTGAACAGGGCATCTGTTGAAGAGATAGAGTTTGATCACTCTCACATCTCAGGTGGACTATCCAAGATACAGACAGCAGATAACGTAATAGGTATATTCACATCAAGAGCAATGAAAGAACGTGGCAGATATCAAATACAATTTATGAAAACCAGATCAAGTTCTGGTGTTGGACAAAAAGTGGATCTTGAGTTTGATGTAGACAGTTTGAGAATAAGAGATTTAGCCGATGACCCAGAATACAAACAGTTTGACAAACAACGAAGTACAATATATGATTCACTAAAGCAAACATCTAAAGTATCGCCATCAGGGGGTACACCAAAAGATGCAAGACCAGATGTTCCAGATCCTCGTAAAGGCGACACTATTGGTAAAGTCAAAGCCACTGTTGAGGGCGGCAAACTGAGACAACTTCTAAACGAACTTCATTCAGACGAAGAACAATAACCAAAAAGTATAACCAAAATAATATACGCAGATAAATATTCCTGTCCAGAGCTTTAATGCGAGAGGCGATAACAGGCAAACATAGGCATGAAAAATAAAGAACTAAACGA
>NHDJ01000087.1 GCA_002167265.1 Verrucomicrobia bacterium TMED56
CCGTGAAATGTTCCGTCCCGGTTACGCTTACAAGAAAGCAGGGGTTATCCTATTGGATTTGGTATCCTCTTCCTTTCAGCAGGGATTGTTGTTTGAGGAGCACGGAAGTCTTCGCCGTCGCCAATTTGTCAATGCGGTGGAGGAAGCAGCTAGCCATTACGGGACCGGAGGAGCATTTTGGGGAGGGCAGGGTATTGGTAAACAGTGGCGGATGCGCCGGGAAATGAGAACGCCCCGCTACACCACCAGTTGGAATGAAATCCCTGTTTTGAAGGGTTAATTTTTTGTTTATTATTTTCTAGTAGAAGACAATGAAAGCTAAAAACCCTAGAAATGATGGTTATTTTGCCCAATCAAAACAAGCAAGTTCCCGACCGTTCATTGCGATTAAATAACCACCCACAAGAGCGGGCCCGTTCCAGCACCGCCCATTGCTGAGAAGTTGTTCAGAGAGGATCTCTGTAAATTTTCCAGGGGATGCTTCCACAACTGAAAGTACACCTGTGTTGCCCAGAATGATTAATTTATCATCGGAAACAAGAACCCTGCCATAGCCGTATTTCTTTCCCCGCCATTTTAATTCGCCGGATCTAGCGTCAATACATACCAAAAGATTTTCACTAAGTCCGTAAATATAGCCGTCTTTTAGAACGGGGTTTGAGAACTTGGCTTTTAGATTTTTTGATTTCCAAGCCGTTTGAATTAAATACTTTCCATTTGAATCTCTTGTAAAAGTCCAACATTCNGCACCTTTTCCGTATCCNGCNGCCANAATAACAGAATGGTCAGGTGTTGCAATGGGCTGTGCAATTTGAACGTTGTTCAGGAAAATTTTCCAGGGCCGCTCCCAAATGGTTTTACCGGTATTTGGATCAAGCCCGAATATTTTCCCTTCAACAGCGGCAATCAAATGATTTGCACCCAAAATAGTGTAAACGCCTGAAGAAAGGTAGACTCCTTTGCCCGATATAACTGACTCCCAGACAAGTTTTCCTTCATGGATAGAGNATGCTCGGACTGCACCCCTGTCTCCTCCAAGATTCAAGATTATCAAATTATTCCAAATTAGGGGAGAGCAGGAAATTCCCCACTCCGGGAATTCGTAGTCTGCATCGACTGTTTTTGTCTGCCAATCCAGATTTCCTGACCGGGCATCAATACGGCAAAGTATTCCGTTCGAGAAAAGAGAATATACTTTTCCGTTAATAAGCGTTGGTGTGGATCGCGGACCAGTTCCGCTCATCATATCATTCCATTTAGTGTTCAGGGCAAACTTCCACTTTTCCTGTCCGTTTGAAAGATNACGGGCAAACAAAGTTTCNTTTTCCCCATTTTGCTCNAGGGAAAAAATNGTCTCTTGATCTACCAAAACTGAAGAGTGACCTTCACCAACTGGAACTTGCCANAGGGTCTTTGGTTTTTCTTGCCAATTTATGGCAACCCCNTGNTGGGGAATGTGTCCGTCTCGATTAGGTCCGCGGTATTGATTCCACTGAGATATATTTTCTCGAAATGTTATGGAATCATTTTCGACNCTTGNAACNTTATTGAGACTTTTTACCTTCAGTCCGACATGAGGAACCATACCCCCACGCCATTCCATGTTTACGCAACCTACCTGNGTAAAGACTAGAAAAAGAAAAGTGAATTTTGTAGATAGGGATATCAAATGGAAACGGGTTATTTTTCAATAGCAGTTTCGATTGCCCTGATTAATTTTTTGGATGTGGGGGATGTCATGCTTCCGAAACGGTCGATAGGTATGCCGTCTTTTCCCACAAGAATTTTCCCGAAATTCCATTTTATATTACCTTTCAATGGACCATTGTCCCCNATAATTGACTCGTAAAGGGGATGGCGATCCGATCCATTCACATTGATTTTTGAATACATTGGAAAGGAAACTCCGAACTTGGTGGAACAAAACTCNTTAATCTGTGCTTCTGATCCGGGTTCCTGTCCACCGAACTGGTTACAGGGAAACCCGCAAACAACTAACCCTTTGTCCTTGTATTTATTATAAAGTTCCTCGAGGCCTTTATACTGCCTGGTAAAACCACAACGGGAGGCAACGTTAACCATTAAGATCACTTTTCCTTTGTGTTCGGTCAAATTGGTGGCGTCACCATCAATGGATTTAAGGTCGTATTCATAAACGGATTTAGCAGATAGAGTCATAACAATCGTNGGTAAAAGTAAGAGNAGATTCTTCATTTTAATGATTTANGTTTTTTCGATTTTGATTTTGGGGGTAAATTTTTTATCGGGAGATGAATTTCAGATCTTTTTAAAAGTCCCGGAACAAAAGGTCCATTCCAATAGACTCCATATGGTTTACCGGAAGGTTGAATGTTCTTATTATTTTCCACCCAGTCTGAAAGTTTCCTCAAATTTTCCTTGAATCGTTTCTCAGTGTAACCTCCTCGCATTCCAATCGCGGCAACTTTTATTCGGGGGAGTTTTTTTACCGTAACTTCANNGGTGGATTTGAAATCCTTGGTTAAATCTTTGGCACCCACAAAAAATCTCATCTTACCAGGATTAATATCTGCCTCCACCGGGGTGGTCATGGATATGTTGTTNCTGTTAATAAATCTAAAGAGTTTNCTGAANAGNCCGTTGTCATTACTGAAGTATGATTTTTCGGTGGAAGACTCCAATGCGGTACGCTCCGGAACATAAAAAANNACAATCTTTCCTACGGGTGTTTTTTCATGCATGGATTCGTAGCCANATGCTGAGANAATCGANGTTAATATAAGTGATATGTAATAAAATAATCTCAACATCTATAGATCGGAAACTAAGGGTTTGTGGATCAAATTGAATAATTTTTTTGGAGTTTGTTCAATCCCAGACCATTCTATTTTTGTTTTTTATTTTGTAAACGAATCACTCGAAAAGTAAGATTTATTCGGGGTCCAATGGGCTTAGCGGTACGCGGAATTTCATGTAACCAATGATGTTGTGTGACTCCGCTCATTATCAACAGGCTACCGTTCGGCAGTATGATCTCATGTTTTAACTGGTTTTCTTTAAAGCGTTTGTGCCGTAGCTTAAACTTTCTTTCAGCCCCAAAGCTTATGGATGCAATCACCGGATTAAGACCCAGTTCCTTTTCATCATCACTATGCCAGGCAACCCGGTCCCTTCCGTCCCGGTAATAATTTATGAGGACGGAATTGAACTGGGTCCTGGCAAGAGGCTCAATAGATTTTTTGATTTCAAGAAGCTCATTGGTCCAGGGTTTGGCGTTCATTTGAATGCCGGAGTATGTGTAAGACATTCCTGAGTCTCCGTGCCAAGACTCCAGTCGCGGGACCAGACTTTCCTTGCCGTAAAATTTAATTTTATTTTGTACCCATGGGATATTTTGCTTTAAATCATCAAATAAATTCCGGGCATGAGCAGGAAGAAAATGTTGTTCAAACAATTGCAGGTCGGCATCGGGAAGTAAAATATTCATTACCTCCAACAGGATATCGAAAATTTACACTTTTGAAAATATCGATAGATGCTCAGATTCAGATTCCAATGCTTCCTGTACAATTTCTTTGCAGGCGATTAATTCCTCCTCATCTATTTTCCTTCGTTTTAAAAAATCTGAAGTTAGGTTATCACGGCTAGGATTTCCACAAATTCCAAATTCCAAATCCTTTATAATCCAGTTGGCCAGACAAATAATATCTATCAGCTTGTTTAAGTCTGGGTCTTCAACGTCTGTTCGGGCATTCTTTTCAAATGTATGATGCCATTGAGTGGTTTGTTCAATAATTGGGGAAATACCCCATTTTTGAATAATCATAGAACCCAGCAGGTCATGCTCAATTCCACCCAGACGCTTTTCAGTCTGGGCCAGGGTGCAATTATATCGTCGAGAATATCTAATTTCTCGAAAGAATTGTTTTTGAGAAAATTTAAGCTTGGCAACCTTTCCAAGATCATGAAGCAAGCCGCAAGAATATGCATGCTTTGACAATTTTAGTTCAAATCTTTCAGCTAAAATGTCTGATGCAATTGCAACCCCGCAACTGTGCATCCATAAACCTTTCAGGTCAAAGTTGGGTTCAGTATCTTGAAATAACTCTAAAATCGATGTGTTAAGAATGATCTTTTTAACCTTTTCAAATCCCAGTCGATGGATTGCGTCTGAAATTATAACGATTCTGTCTGCTGCCCCCTGACGCATCTCTACGCTGTTAGCATGTTTTAATATTTTTGAAAAAATCGTCTTATCCATTTTGATCACTTCCTGGATGGCATACAGCGCCGCGTTGGAGTCAGAAATAATTTCGAGTAATTCATTCATTATCAACGGAATGCTGGGCAGCTCCCCATCAAGACTTTCTACGAAATCTTTATATTCTTCATATCTTGTGCTCATAGTTGCGATTCATTCCTTAAAGATGATACGGTTAATTTCGTCAAAGAATATTTTAACTATTTTTAAAAAAATTTTAAAAGTTAATTATTCAACTGATTAAGTTCGTTCAAATATGCGTCCAAAAGTATTTCTTTTAATCAAAAATTAAATCGGTAGAATGAAGAAGATGAAAATAGTAGTTGTGGGTGCGGGAATATCCGGATGCGTTTGTGCCTGGCGTCTTGCAAACTCTGGTCATGAGGTTGTATTAGTTGAAAAGGGCAGGGGAGTTGGAGGGCGCATGTCAACCCGCAGAATGGAAGGTGCCAGAATAGATCATGGGGCTCAGTTTTTTACTGTTCGGGATCCGCGTATGAAAGTGCTCTTATCTCACTGGGAGCAAGAAAAAGCGGTCGTTCCATGGTATGATCATATTCCGGGCCGTGATGATCTTCCTTCCGGTCAAAGGTATCGGGGAAGAGGGGGTATGACTTCACCGGCTAAAGTCCTGGCCAAGGATTTCAAGGTGGAGACATCTTTTTTTGCGCAACGGATCATGCGGGAGGGTGAGCAATGGAAACTCCATGAAAATGATGGTTTAAACAGAATCATAACGGCAGATCATTTAGTGCTTACTATTCCATCCGTTCAATTATTGGATCTTTTTAAGCGAAGTGAATATGAATTGGAAGATGACACCATGGTTCGACTACGCTCTATACGACATTCCCAATGTCTGGCAGTCTTGGGCATCATGGATCGACCATCTAAAATACAACCTCCAGGAACTCTAACTCATCCTGTTCCTGAAATTGACTGGATATCGGACAATCAGGTGAAGGGAATATCGGAAACACCTGCCTGTACAATTCATGCGTCAGCTGATTACTCAAAAAAGTACTGGGATGCCGAGAACTCCGAGCGAATCCCTCGCTTACTGNCTGTTGCAGAGGAGCATCTGGCAGTAAAAATCACTTCCTGGGCTTCCCATCGTTGGGGTTTTGCCAAGCCTGAAGTTACTTTCGGATCGAGTCACTGGCACTCTCCCGTTGATCGTCTCAGCTTGGCAGGAGATGGATTTGGAGGGGAAAGAATTGAAAAAGCTGCCATGTCCGGATGGGAAGCGGCCGATTCTATTCTCTCAGAGTTTGAATCTTAAAATTGATACTGATACCCTAATTCNATTACTCCTCCGTCTTCCACATCGAGATCTGAATTAACCGAGGGAGATTCAATTTCCACTTCACCGGCAAAATCATACCCGGCACCGGCAAAAATCGAGTGATGTTCATCGATATTCCAGTGCAAGTTTGCTGAAATTCTGTAGGAGCGGTAGCGGAAATTGCGCTCTTCAAGGTTGCCTCCATATACAGACTCTGTATTCCAGCGGTTCCCTACGAATTGTCCACCAAGTTTTAAGGCAAAGGAGTCAGAAAGTTGGTAGCTGTAACGAATGATGGGTCCTGCAAAAACAAAACTTGATTGATCGGAAGGTTCCCANATTACACCAATGGCCGGTACAAAAAGATCATCTCCTATACCCGTGGTGTACACCGCCCCAAAGATCCATTGCAAACTTTCGGATTGCTTCCATTTTGCCCCGGCAATGGTCAGGTAATTAAATGCATCGCTGCCGGTGTTTTTGTAATCTCCCGCAAGGGTTGGNTTGAAGAGTAAAAGCCAGTCAAGGTTCTCATCTTTCTTTTTGCTTAAAAAAAAGGCCAAGTCCAGGGAGTGCAGCCTGTTTTCATCNAGNAGGGTCGCGTCAGAAACATCAATATCTGTGGATTGATAGCGAACCCCGGCGGCAAACTTCCAGTCCCCGGATTCTTTAAAATATAGAGGGGTACGGATTTCCCATTGGTCGTAGCCGATCTCCGTATTTTGATCTTTTACTTTACGATCACTGCTGTTTTCCCAACTAAGGCGCGGTGCCGCTAATTCAGTCATACCCTTCTGTCCAAGTCCGGAATTGCCAAGGAAAAGAGAAAAAATAAGTGGGAGAAATGGTAGGTTTTTCATGAGATACATTTAGTGACGGTTTCTTGGCTCGTCAAGGGGGAGGTTGCTCAAGTTGATGATCTTGAATAGATAATGTTTCGTGCATCACTTACATCAAACTCAAACTTTACCGGTTTCCCGAGAGATACTTTGGGATTTTATTTCAGTTCCTCAAAATTTAAACCGGATAACTCCTCCGGATATGGCATTTGAAATCATCGGGGATTCACCCCAAAAAACTTATGCCGGACTTCTCTTGGAATACCGGGTAAAGGTGCCTTTGCTTGGATGGTCAACCTGGTTGACCGAGATCAAATATGTAAAGGAGGGTTTTTTCTTTATGGATGAACAGCGAGTTGGTCCTTACAANNTNTGGCTTCACACCCACAAACTTGAGGAAGTGGAAGGGGGTACCTGTATGACGGATGAAATTCGTTACCTTGTGCCTTTCGGNCCATTGGGNTTGCTCGCCAATGTTTTTTTTGTGGGTCGGACACTTCGTCGAATTTTTCAGTACCGTANAGAAAAGCTGGANGAAATATTCGGAAAATCACNATGATCAAAACTTTCNTGGATAAGTTTATGGCTCAGCATTGGGGGGATCTACTTCTCCTGCATTGGCCAGTTCCCCAGGAAGTTCTTCGTCCCACCATACCGGATGATTTGGAACTTGATCTGTTTGAGGGGCAATCCTGGGCCAGCGTGGTCGGCTTTCATCTTTCAGGTCTTCGGATTCGTCCATTCAGGTGGATTCCATGGGGAGATTTTCATGAGGTTAACCTGAGAACCTACGTGCAGAGTTCAGACGGGAAAAAAGGGGTCTGGTTCCATTCANTGGATTCAACCGATTTGTTTGCGGTGNCAGGGGCTAAGGGACTTTACGGATTGAATTACCGTTTTGCCTCTATTTCCCTGGCCAAGACAAATGAAACTATCACTTATAATTCCCGAACCCGACTTTTGAAAGATACAGCCGGTGCTCATCTGGAAGGTGATCTCGACCCTCTATCNAAATCTCCCAAGTCCTCAAATGCCCCGNTAGACAAGTTTTTATTGGAAAGGTATCGTTTTTGGGCATCCCGCCGATGGCAGGATCACAGTAGCACAGCGGAAGTGAAACACCGACCCTATGATGGGTATAGACTTAAGAAATCATCNTATGCNGGAGATCTTTTTCGATGCCAAGGACTTCCCGAACCTGACACCGCGCCTGCATTGGCTCATTACTGCAGAGGTTTTTCAGTNGAGGCAAGTGCTCCGCAGTGGGTTTATCAAATGGCTGGCCAGGCAAACCAGAGATAGACATTTTCTCCGAGCCTGTTGATTCCAAATACCTTCTTCTCTTTAAGTTCAGCAAGGTTATCGGATTGATGACCACGAATCATGGAATCTTCTATAAGTTTCCAAAGAAAGTGATCCTGTTTGTCCGGTCCGGTAATGATGTTTGAACTTTCAGTGATTGANTTCATCGACTGAAATTCCTGCTCTGTCATTTTAGCGGTAGCNACGGCAAGGGTTGCCCCCGGGATTGCATCTTTCAATAATTCCATGTGAAATTCGCCAGTGGACGAACGAGGTGCAAGAAGGTTGGCCAGGCAGTACATATTGGCATCGTATTCAGCAAACTCCACGCATCTTTCAGTAACGGGACCATCAAAGAAATATCCGCATTTCACTTGTCCTTTGGAAGAAAAATATGCGTGCTCGGCACCCCACCATTTTGTCTGGAGAAGCCCGGCACCGTGAAGTCTGAGTTTTTCATCATCGACCAGTCTTTCCGGATCAAGATCCTTAAAGGATGCCCGCATTATTTTAAGTTGATCACGGCACAGGTAGAAAAGTCTGCGGGTGTCAGCAAGATTAGCTTGATTCTCGCAAAGACGGTCTGAAAAAAAGGAAAGAGAAGGAAGCGAGGCTAAAGTTGTCCGCAGGACAGAACGTGTGGCCGGATCTTCACTTGAAAGGTTGTATTGGAGCACATTCTCTATTCCCCTGCTGAAAGAAGGAGTTTTCCGGAGTGTTTTCTGTAGATCTGAAAACTCGCCTGATGCGGCTCTGGAATTTCCTGATAANAGTGGGANAAGTTCAAGAAGATGTTCATAATTTGNACAGACTTTATCTTTGATCACTCCCTCTTTAATTTCGCCAAGATCAACCGATAGTCCACCCCCCTGATAACGGGATTCTTGAATGGAGAAATTNNCNCGCAGACGGTTCATTTCCTCGCTGCAGAGAAAGAGGTCAAAGTCCATTCTCGGATCACAATGTTCCATTACCCTGGTCCTGACTTCATCTCCAAGATTTCTGGGATTTGCAGTCATCGACAGGTTTGCACAGTCTTCCTGAGCTTCGACAAGAAATTTCTGTACGTCTTCATCNGCCTCAAGGCGAGCCTCAAAGAGTAAAGATTCTTCTTTGGGCAACACACCTAAGGTGTAATCTAGAGCTTGTTGTTTGAGCGNTTCCAACTTAAGNAAGTTTAGTGGTATTATAGGACATCACAAATTATTTTGGGGAGGTTTTGGCGATTAGAGGGAAAATTTTTTTCATTAGCAATAAGGATCAGGTTCGTAAAGTGGATAATGTGTGACGCAACTTTTCAATTCCCAGTCGGATTCTCGATTTTACAGTTCCCAGTGATAAATCCAGNAGCTTTGAGATTTCTTCATGATTGAGTCCACGAAAATAAGAAAGTTCNAGAACCTTGCTTTGTTCAGGGGGTAATTTGTCAAAAGCACTCTTTAGGTGACTGCGTTCATCACTAACGGTTGCTTCATTCGCACCATCTGATGCNCTCTGATCTTCCCGGCTCGAGAGAATCTCATCTGATTCTCCATGATCAAGCCTTCTCTTACGGGAACGGAAACGGTCAATACTCCGATTTCGGGTTAAAACCAGCAGCCAACTGCTGAATTTGCCTTTTTCCGGAGCATAGGATTCCGGCTTTCTCCACAAGAATGCAAAAATGTCCTGAATTACCTCCTCTGCCTCCCAGCGGTCTCCGAGAATTTCAAGCGAAAGAGAAAACATCGCACCTGCAAACCCATCATATAATTCACCAAAGGCGGAGGAGTCTCCATCTTTAATTTTGTACCACAAGTCTTTTTCGATCGTCGGCATTACATAATTCCCATCCAAATAGAAAGTTTGTTTCTGATCTAATAAAGCGACAACCGCAATTGATTTTTTGCAAACGTTTGATGAATCTGCCGAAAATCGTTAAGTAAAAAGTTTCCTTACAAGGCGGATAAATTATGCTTTCTAATTTTTAACGGAAATCCAATTATTTTTCCTCCGTGCAAATGGGAGGCAAATACGGACTGCACAAATCGAACCGTGGAGATGCCTTGCTCCAACCCGCACTTGGGGGAGTGGCTGCTTTGAACGCTCTCCGTTAAATCCATGAGACNGGCNTGGTGATTGTGGACGCTTTTTCGGATCTGTTCTGTTTCGGGTTGGTTGATTCCATTGGAGGTGATGGGAACCCAATCAATGTTATGANTNCCGGGAGTCCAGGGTGGACCCTCCCGAAAATAAGCAAAGGGTTCGCGATCACACTTTAAATCAATAATTCCTTCGTTCCCAATGATTTGAAGTCCGAAGTTGGTTGATTTTGACCCATGGCCACGGATACTGTCAAAGGTGACGGACCATCCATTTTTCATTCTCCACCGGGCATGGACTTCATCACCAGCGAGGGGTCCAAGACCTTCGTTTCCGGGCTGCACATCCTTCCCTTCAACCAACCTTCCCTGNATGCGCAATTCAGCGGAGCAACTTTCCGGATCACCAGAAATCGCATTCACCAGATCCAAAACATGAGTGCCCAAAACCCACAGGTCTTCTCCACCCCCACGGTGGTCCTCTTTNCCACGACCCCGTAAGGCCACTACTTTTCCNATTCCCCCATTATCGANAATTTTTTTAACCACCGGCAGTGCCGGGTGGTATCGATTGCGGTGGGCAACTGCAATCTTTACATTGGCCGATTCGCATAGTTTTTTGATTTGATCACACTCTTCCATGGTCCGGGCGAAAGGTTTTTCGACATAGATTCCTTTTACTCGAAATTCACAGGCNGCTTCAATCATAGGAACGCGTTGATCNGCATGCCTNGGACAGATCGATAGAAAATCAGGTTTTTCAGTCTCCAGCATTTTTCGGTAATCCTGATATCCTNTCTTACACCCCAACCGNTTTAATGCGGAGGACCTTCCCTTGCTGTTATTGTCCGCGACTGCCACAATTCTGGCTTCAGCTAAATTTCTCCANGCAACATCCAATGCATGCCCATAGTTCCCTCGACCCGTCGATCCAATGATACCAACNGTAAAAGGGCTACTTTTTCCCANCAGAACCGCTGGGGCTGATCCAATGGCGAGGGTCTGTTGTAGAAACGAACGCCGATCAGATATCATTACATTAAAATTCTTCTATTTGATGAGCCTTCAGATCATCGAGCTGCACCACTTCGAGAGCGGACTCTTCACAGGCAGCCAGTTTTACCTTGGGAGCAATCCCTGCTTCCAGTGCCTCCTGCCAGCGCCCGGCACACAAACACCAGCAGTCCCCTTTCTTTAATCCCGGGAAGTTGTACTCGGGTCTGGGGGTGGACAAGTCATTGCCCATCGCCTGACTGAATGCCAGAAATTCATCGGTCATCCTTGCNCAGATCACATGCATGCCCCCATCATTTTGATCGGTTTCACAGGTTCCATTCCGGTACCATCCGGTGCTTAGTTCATTACAGCAGGGAACGAGAGCTTCCCCCAATACATTTTTGGGTCCTTTTTTTTCAATCGGTGCGATCATAATTTATAATTCAATCTGACTTTGCNATCCTCACAAGCATGAAATGATGGACCACGAACGAAATTTCGAATGACCGAAACGGTGAGATCTTTGCTGGTTGTCCATCCGTTCGTTTACTTTCATTCCTNTCATCGCGAAGACTGCAAGCCNGCAGCGGTCCACTCAGGGCAAGTAATCGAGCAGAAAACTCCATTTCGGGCGTGACCCTCTGCCCATTTCCTGCAACCTGTCAAAGGAAATGGCTGAATTTTTATCATCATTTTCCGGTTGGCTTTGGGGTAACCTGCTTTTCATTCTCTTGGGAGGTGGTGGATTCTTTGCGGTTTTTTCCCGCTTCTCCCCTTTTCGATATCTTGGGCATGGTCTTCAGTTACTCTTTGGAAAATATCATGAAAAAGATGCACCCGGAGAGGTCAGTCATTTCCGGGCTCTCTGCAGTGCCCTGTCGGGGACGGTGGGGATGGGAAATGTGGCGGGCGTGGCGGTTGCCATCACCCAGGGTGGACCGGGGGCTCTTTTTTGGATGTGGGTATGTGCANTGCTGGGAATGGCCACCAAGTTCTACACCTGTTCGCTCGCGGTGATGTACCGCGGAAAGGATGATAACGAAGTGGAGCAGGGCGGACCCATGTATTTTATACGGGAAGGACTCGGCAAAAAATGGCAACCTCTCGCTCTCTTTTTTGCCGCCTGCGGAATGTTTGGCTGCCTGCCCCTTCTGCAATCAAATCAACTGACCCAAATTGTACGCTCCATGTTCTTCGAACCACAGGGCTGGTTTGTGGGGACTGAGGAGACCGTGCAGACGGGAAATGCTTTATTCGGTCTGTTACTTGCGGTTCTTGTTGGAATGGTGGTGGTCGGGGGAATCAAGCGAATCGGAGCCTTTGCCTCCCGGCTTGTACCCGGAATGGTTCTGCTCTACGGAGGAACCTCACTGGTGATTATTTTACTTCATGCCGACCGTATTTTACCGTCCCTAAGTTTGATTTTATCTGATGCGTTCACCGGGCAGGCGGTGGCTGGGGGTGCTTTAGGCATGGTNATTGTCACCGGGGTGCGCCGGGCCGCTTTTTCCAACGAGGCCGGAATGGGNACCGAGGCGATGGCTCATGGAGCTGCCAAAACCAAGGAGCCCATACGGGAAGGCTTGGTGGCAATGTGGGGACCTGTTATTGACACCCTNCTGATGTGCACGCTCACCGGACTTGTNCTTATGGTTACGAATGTGTGGAGATCGGGGGAAGGAGACGGCGTACTTCTCACCACCCGGGCCTTTGAGCAAGCCCTGCCCGGGATCGGTCCTTATTTGTTGCTTGCCGGGGTGCTGTGTCTGAGCTTTTCATCGATGCTCGGATTTTCCTACTATGTGGTAAAATGTGGATGCTTCCTTTTCGGACAAAAAGCCCGTTTGCCCGTACTGGGTTTTTACCTGCTTACCATTGTTGTTTCCTCTGTGGCCACCATGGCGGAAATTATCAATTTTTTGGATATTGCCTTTGGCCTGATGGCGATTCCCACGATTTTATCAAGTATTTTACTGGCTCCACGGGTCAATCGGGCGGCTCAGGAATATTTTGCGGGTTTACGGAATGGATAGTGGATTTCCGCTTTCGAGGCATACCTTTTTTTGATCAAGACATTCCCAAAACTTGTCACCAAGAGTTTCCTGTTACATTGCAAAGGGATCACTTCCAATAACCCGTTTGACAATGCCCCTATATTTTTAATGTAATACATCGTTTTGGTATGTTTCTCTCATGAAAAATTCGTTCCTTTTTTTCTTTTCCTTTTTTTACCCGGTATTGCTTTGGTCTGCCAGTCCGGTTCCCTATTCGGGCAAGGTTGCGATTGGAGGAGTCAATTACGATGGCGAAGCCCACTTCACATTTTCCCTGCAGGACAAGGATGGCAAGACCCACTGGCGGAACGGTAAAAGTCAAGATGAGGCGATCCAGGTAAATATCAGCAATGGGAGATACAGCGTTCTTCTTGGCGGGCAGG
>NHDJ01000088.1 GCA_002167265.1 Verrucomicrobia bacterium TMED56
TTTTTTGCCCCCAGAATGTGGTAAATTTTTTCCTTCTATTGATTTCGAGGATATTTTTAATCTTCCTTCTTACCCTTTTGTTCTCTCAGTTTTAACTTTTTTTATATCGCCCAGAAAGAAAATCTTTGCATCTCCTTTACTCTTGGAAAAGGTAATAAGTGCATAAATTCCAGCCACTAGATTACCACCAATAAGTATTGCCACTGACCAGCCCAGGATGATCAACGGACAGGACTCACGACATGCAATCCAACCGATAAAAAACAGGAAACCAACATAGACATCGAAAAGGGAAACGATTCCCCAGGGATTGTCGATTAACTTGCCCCCGTCAGCCCAAAAATCACCGGCAATGAAACCATAGGTCAAGGCAACTGCCATGACCACCGTCAGGGTGACAAGGTACGCGAGGGCAAACCTCTTGCCCATCATAAAACCTCAGGAAGTGGCAGCCGACAAAGCCTGCTCAATATCAGCAATGATATCATCGGAGTGCTCTATGCCGATAGACAAACGGACCAGTTCTGGGCTGATTCCACCCGCTTTTTGCTGTTCCTCATTCAACTGTGAATGCGTTGTGGTGGCCGGATGAATTGCAAGACTCTTCGCATCCCCGACATTCGCGAGATGAGAGAAAAGTTTTAGATGGTCGATAAACTTGGGTCCCGCCTCTGTTCCTCCCCTGATACCAAAAACCACCATCGATCCACCTTTTCCGTCCAAATACTTTTGATTGAGAGTATTCATCGGATCTCCTTCCAACCCGGGAAAACGGACCCACTCCACGGAGGCGTGATCTTGAAGGTACTTTGCAACCTTCAGGGCGTTTTCACAATGACGCTCCATGCGTAAAGGAAGGGTTTCAATGCCCTGAATAAACTGCCAGGAATTATCCGGGGAAATACAGGCTCCCAAGTTACGCAGGGGAACGGTGCGCATTCTGAGAATAAAAGCGAGGGGAGCGAGAGGCTCAGGCAGATCATGTCCCCAGCGAAGTCCATGGTAGCTATTATCCGGCTCGTCGTATAGTGGAAAGTTTCCGTTTTTCCAGTTAAAAGTCCCTGAGTCCACGACCACGCCACCAATTCCGTTACCATGCCCGCCCAGCCATTTAGTTAAGGAATGAACCACGATTGCTGCACCATGCTCGATCGGACGGGTCAGGTATGGAGTGGAAAAGGTGCTGTCCACAATGGTTGGAATACCATGATCAAGACCGATTTTGGAAATCGCTTCAATATCAGCAACATCTAGTCCCGGATTGCTCACGGTCTCACAAAAGAGTGCCTTGGTCTTGTCGGTGATAGCAGCCGCATAATTTTGCGGATCATTTGGATCCACGAATTTTACCTTGATTCCAAATTTGGGAAGAATGTCGTTAAACTGGGTGTAGGTTCCACCGTATAGATTGTTGGCGGAAACAATTTCATCCCCTTCCTGTGCCATGTTGATGATGGAGTAGAATACCCCGCTGGTTCCAGATGCCAGTCCCAGAGCAGCAGCCCCACCATCTAGGGCGGCTACACGCTGTTCGAGGACATCGGTGGTCGGGTTCATTAGGCGGGTATAAATATTTCCCAGCTCGCGCAATCCAAAAAGATTGGCTGCGTGCTCAGTGTCGTTAAACACAAAGGAACTGGTCTTGTACAAAGGAACTGCACAGGAATTGGTTGTGGCTTCGGGCTGGTATCCCGCATGGAGGCATTGAGTTTCTAATTTCATAATATAAAAAGAAGAAGTAAGGAGAGTGAGTATAAGGGTAAAATATTAAATTGAGGAAAATTCTTTGTGAAATCAACTCTTTAGATTGAATCAACCTGTTTGGTCGACCCTTTATTATGTCATAAAATTATTATTTCACCTGAACAGGATGCATTAGGTAGGCAATCAGGTCAGATCGTTCACTCTCCCCCAGGTTGTCAAGCAATCCTACCGGCATGATGGAATTTGATAAAGTTTCCCGCTTTCCGATCGCTGACTTACTGACCACCGTTTCCGAACCCGGCATTCTCAGGGTCAGCGAATTCCTGTCCTGTCCGGTAATCATTCCACTAAGTACCCGTCCATCCTTCAAATGAATGACATTCATTCGATAATCCGCCGAAACCGCACTGTTTGGATCGACAATATTTTCCAAAAGATAATCAATATTCGAACGGCCTGATCCCGTCAGGTCAGGTCCGAGTTTCCCTCCATCTCCGTATAGAATATGACATCCAGCACAATTTTGCTGAAACAGGTCGCGCCCGTTTTCAAGGTCCGCCCTGCTCAAATGAGCAAGGGTCAATGCCTCCTTCAATTCAAGCTTCCTTTTTTCTAGTGCATCGGGAGAAGTCCTTACCACTCCCCAGATCCTTTGAAGTTTCTCATTCAACTCCTGATCATCCAATGCCTGAATCTGGGAAGCATGATAGGGAGAAATCATGCCCTTGGGAATCTTGCCAGCATCCATTTCTAGCAGCAAATCTTCTGCCCAACTAACTCTGCCACAAAGGATTTCCACCAACTCACCCTGTTGATCCCTTGGAAATTCGTTCATTTTTGCGATCAGTTTTTTCCCGATTTCAGCATCCTCAAAACGGGAGAGTCCGCGGGCGGCAATTCCCTGCATATTCGAATCTTTGAGCAATTTTTCACACAGGGATTGTAGGTTTGGAGATTCTGAGTCAATGAGGATTTGCAGGGTCTGTCTGCGGATGATGGGATCCTCCTGAGCATTAACCACCACCTTTTCCATCTTTTCGGCTGCCCGCTCATCCCCGAAAAATACACTCAGCTTTAAAACGGTGGGATTTGTTCCCAATTTAGATCTCACTGTATCCCACTTTGCGGGCTTGGTAAATTCCTTGATTCCCAGAACCGCACGCTCAACCCCTGTCAGCAGGGAGTCGGAATGACCTGCTTGGTCTCCGACCAAGTCCAAAAGGGCATCGAATGCAAGAGGATGTTCAGTAAAACGCTCTGTAATTGCACGGGCAACCCAGGTTCGCAATTGGGGCCATTCGGTGGCACGAGCGAGCCCAATCAATCTATTTGGGGCATTCTTTACCAGTGGATGAATGCCCGCCCATACCAGCATGGGAAGGTTGTGATCGTTGGCAACTTCCGTTTTTGAAGCCAGGGCCTTGGCCAATTCACCACGCGACGAAACCGGCAATCTCTGCAAAGATGAAGCGAGAGCCAACCGGACCAGTCCGGATTGATCGGTCTTTGCGAGGGAGATAAACTTTTTTTCGAGGATTGGATTGCCCACAGGCAAGTTCTTTACCATAGGTCCAAACAATGAATCAATTGGCTGTCCATCGATGATCAGTCGAATAGCCCAAGTACGAAGATGTTCATTCGGATCATCGAAATATCTTTCTGGAATCAGTTTATTCAATGCGTTCAGTCCCCACATTGCCCGTAACCGGATCGATGCCTTTATCTTTTTATCGACAAGGATTTCTTCACAGATCCGAATGGTTTTCTCACGAAGTGGCAGTCTATTTTCTGAAAGTGACTGTAACCATTGACGGGCAAACCATGCATTGGGATGTCGAATGAGCGCCTCCGGATCAGCTTCTGCCTTTTTAAGAACAGTCAAATCCGCCAACGGATTCTTTTGGTGAAAAAATTTGTAAATTCTGCCACTCGTCCGGTGCACCCCGGTATGGTCATGGCATTCTCCGGTATCACTCCAGTCGAGCCCGTAGATCGCCCTGTCCGGGCCGACGCTAACTTCCATTCCACGGAACCACTCGTTTGCATTAAGAAAAACATCTTTTTCGTGCACCCCAGTGTATCCGCTGCCCTTTCTTTTTAACCTTTCCCTGTTGAGCCGCCGGCCGTGCTGGTTCCAAGTAAGCAAACGGTTACTCCATTCACTGGGAAAATGATCGGCCTGATAGATTGCCATTCCCACATGGGCATGCCCGCCCCCAAAATCATTGGCCGCCCCGTTACGTGACTTGTGCCAGGCAAGATTGGTGTCGTAGTGAAAATGATCCGCATGCTGGGACATCCGTTCATAGATCAATGGATTCTGGGATGCCCCGCTGCCTGACTCCCGGTAATGGGCACCGGGAATCATGTGCCACATATGCCCGATCACCGTATTAATAAAAAATAATTCACCGTGCTCATCCCAGTCATGTCCCCATGGATTGACCGTACCGTGAGCCAGCACCTCGACGACTTTTCGCTTCGGATGATAACGCCAGATTCCCCCGTCAATCGGATATCGCAACTCATCGGATGTACCCGGCACCCCGATTTTACCGGGGCAGGAATGTCCACATCTACCATACAGCCATCCATCCGGTCCCCAGCGCAAACCATTAGCAAAATTATGGTAATTTCCACGGGCCACATCAAACCCGTCGAGCATCACTTCCGGCTCCCCGTCGGGAACAAGATTCCCGTCCCGGTCGGGAATGAAAAGCAATTGTGGAGGACACATCAACCAGACTCCTCCATGTCCGACCTCCACGCTGGTCAGCATCTGCACTTTATCGGTGAATACTTTCCGGGTTTCCGCCCGGCCATCCCCGTCCTCATCCGCAAGCACGATCACCCGGTCCCGAAGGCTGAGGTCGAACCTTACCTTTCGGCTTCCGTAGGTGTAATTCTCCGCGACCCACATCCGTCCCTTACGATCCCATGCCATCGCAATCGGATTCTGTACTTCAGGTTCACCCGCCCAGACCTGTACCTTCACACCATCGGGCAAAGAAAAAGACTGAGCACTTTCCTCCGCACTGGGCGGATTGGAATCAGTGGTCGACTCGGTATTCAGAAGCTCGGGAAATTTATCCGCCTGCAAGGGAATTGAAAACAAGAGCCAAAAAACCAAAGAAAATCTCATTAAGAATCATTCAAACAAACTAACAATATTCGTCAAATTACAATCCCATTTAATTAAATTATTAGTTCGAATAATTTGATGATTGCGAACCTCGTTTAAAATAGATCTTTGTAATTCTATGAAATTCTTTCCGGTACTTATAATGACATTTATTTTTTCTCTTTATACATTAACGGAAGCTCAGCAGAAAAAGAAACCAGTCCGCGTAAACCCTATGACTCCTATTGTCGGGGTTAATGGACTTCCCCATGCTCTGATCATCGGAGATTCCATAAGTATAGGATACACCCTGCCCACCCGGGCATTGCTCAAGGGAAAAGTTAATTTGCACAGGATTCCCACCAACGGAGGACCCACCACCAAAGGAATAGCCGAGATTGAAAAATGGCTGGGTAATAAAAACTGGGATCTAATTCATTTCAATTGGGGTCTGCATGATCTGAAGTTTATGGGAAAGGATGGTACCAACCTGGTTCCCAGGGAGCAGGGTGGAATGGTCCAGGTACCTCTGTCGGATTATGAAAAAAACCTGGAAAAACTGGTTGTTCGGATGAAAAAATCCGCCAAGCAAGTGGTCTGGCGCAACACCACACCGATTCCTCCAGGTTCCAAGGCCAGATATGTTGGAGATTCAGTAAAATATAACCAAGCGGCCAGCTTGATTATGAAAAAGCACGGCGTGCCCACCCTCGACCTCTTCACCCCGAGCAAAGTGAATATGAACGACTGGATGCGGGAGGCAAATGTTCACTATTTCCCCCACGGCTCACAGGCACTGGCGGAGTTGGTCGCTCAAGACATTCTTGAACGCCTTAAGAACTAATTTCTTTCCTTGGCTGCACGAACTGCAGCGAGTGCGTCAATTAAACCGGCTCCAAATTTAAAATCATGTCCTTTGGGTCCAAGGTCGTGGGCAGTTTCCCTTAAAAGTTCGCTAATTTCCCAGGGATTGAGCTCAGCATTAACGGATAGGATCAAAGCCGCCACTCCGGCAGCATGTGGACCGGAGAAAGAATTGCCCGCCGGGCCAATCATCAGAGACCCACCCCGGTCCTTTTCCACTTCGACCCAATCCCTTCTTACTTTATGGGAACCTGTAACATTCCAAACCGGGAATCCAGCTGGGAAAGCGGCAAGATCAGGCTTCGTTAAGGAATTGGATATCGGATAATCGGAAAAAAAGTGAACTCCTTCCCAATGGCATGGACCCTCACTGCTGAATGGTAATTGAGATCGGGAACGGTCCACCCCGGCAATGGCTAGAACACAGGGTATATCCTTGGGAAGTCCAATTTGCTTACCCTCAGGCATCGCATGTCGGGATTTAGAACCATAATTTCCCGCTCCACCAACGGAGAGCACACCTCCCAGAGAGAGGTGCTCAAATGCATTGCGGAAAAGTCCGCGAATCTGGCCAAGATCGCGATTTACGATCATGAAACTCATAGAAACCACATCAGCACCGTTGGTCATGAGATATTCCAAACTGCGCAGATCAAAGCCACCTTTAAGAACCATTATTTTTGAATCAGGAGCCATTGCGGTTTGCAAGCCGGAAATAGACGGGCGTCCGGCAATTATTCCGGCACACGCACTGCCATGTGAAGTGGTTGCTCCTGAGTCTATAATATTACCATTATTGTCGATGAAATTATATCCGAAAAGATCGTCAACCAGACCGTTCCCGTCATCATCAATCCCATTGAGTTCTTCATTTGGATTTTTGGCGAGCGCATGGATCAAGGGCGGGGTGGATACGATTCCCGTGTCAATTACTGCCACCTTGACCCCCTTGCCGGTTGCGTTTTCCTCATTCCACGCAGTTTGGGCACCGATTTCCCTGACATTCCACGGTATTTTCAAATTCTGTGTTGTTTGGAAACCCTTTTTTTCCCACTCCGCATGGACGGCTTTCATGGCGAGGAATTCTGTCCGATTAAGTGTGGAAGAACGGCGACNCGGTTTGAAAAAGCGATCAAGATAGATGTAGGATACTTCCGGATGCCCGGCGAGTTCTTCTATGGCGGAGTTCGTGGCGAGACAGGAAAATCCATTAACGATCCAAAACTCCTGAATGTTACGAAGTTTTCCCTGCCTAGACAGCATCCTCACTTCCATGCTCAGTATATCCCAAGAATCCTTCGCTTTCTGACGGAGTATCGACAGGACCTGCCGGCGGTTTTCAGACCGAGAATGAACCGAATGTTCAATCGAAAGTCTTTCATACTCTCCCGCTCCTGTTATCAACTGGTCACTCATCCGAACATAAACAGGCAGATAGCCCGACTTATTCAGATCAANCGAAGGATCAATTTTTTCGCTGCCTGACAGACAGAGGGAGTAAAAAAATAGAAAAGCTAAGAGGATGCGATAAAACAGGTTCATCGCCCAAAGAAATCTATTTTTCCGTAAAATATGAAATCACATCGCAAGATACTTTTGCACTTTTTCCTCTAGATCAGAACGGGCATTTTGGTCGACCAGATTGCCTTCCTTGTCAACCAACCACATCGCAGGGATGCTACTAATACCGTGTTCCTGTGCGAGGCTCGTCTTCCAGCCCTTGCCATCGAAGAACTGAGGCCAGGACATATCGTTCTTAGCCAGAAAATCCTCAAGTTTNCCCTTATCGCTGTCCATAGATATGCCAATGATCTCAAATCCCTTGGAATGTAATTCCTCATAGGTCTTTTTAACGCTGGGAATCTCCCGCACGCAGGGCCCGCACCAGGTGGCCCAGAAATCGATCAGGACGACTTTTCCCTTCATCATAGAAAGATCCACCTCCCGTCCGTCCAAGGCGGTAAATTTCATCTTCAATGGCTTACCCAGGGCTTCCATTTTCTTGAGCTCTCCCCTGGCCTGAGAAACTACCTTGGCAATTTTGGGGTCCGATTCATCAAGCTCAGCAAGACCTTTAAGAATCTTCAAACTTTTTTCCTTATCGGGAGTCATTCGGGCAAATGCATGGAGCATTGCGTATGGCATGAATTCTTTGGGATAATCTTTTGAAAGAAGATTGCCCACCCTTTCCAATTCCTTAAGTCCTTCGGAACGGTCTTTTTTTAGAGCAGCCCTTACTTCCGAATCCATTTTTTTGTAAACTTCTTCGAAGGGGGGTTTTTCCTCCGCTCCTAGTTTAAGGTTATATGATAGTGGATTCGCCACCATTAAAGTCGCGATNAGTAGAGGAAGGTATGATTTCATTTTCCCACGCTAGTGCGCAAACAAAGAGCAATACGAGAGAAAAAGCGCATGTGTTTACAAATATTGAATTAATCTATGCCCCTAGTTGAAGCACCAGAATCGAATGAANTCCCCTGAGGAAAAAATCTAGACCCTAAGACCCGCAAGAGCAGCTTGTTTGACGACATTCTCCACGGAAATACCAAGCTCGTTCAGAACTGTGCTCCCGGGAGCTGACAACCCGAACCTGTCAATCCCGACGACCACCCCTTCCAGACCGACATACTTGCGCCAAAGGTCGGAAACCCCAGCCTCCACTGCCATACGGTGACGGAATCCTCTGGGCAGAACGGATTCCCTGTACTCTTCTTCCTGCCGGTCAAAACGTTCCATGCACGGCATGGATACAACCCGTACAGAATTGCCCAGTTGTTTGGCGGCTTCAATGGCAACCGAAACTTCACTGCCAGATGCGAGAATGATCAGTTCCATCTCATCCTGTTCTTTACGGATAATATATCCGCCCNTGAGTACACCGTTGCGACGGTCAGAAACGGAAATTTCATTAAGATTTGGTACACCCTGACGGGTAAGAATCAGTCCAGTCGGACCGTCAATTCTTTGAAGGGCAGCCACGAAAGCTCCTGCAGTCTCTTCAGGGTCAGCAGGGCGAATAACATCAAGATTAGGAATAACCCGNAATCCACTAACCGTTTCAACCGGTTGATGGGTGGGTCCATCCTCGCCAACGGCCACGGAATCATGGGTCCAAATATGAAAAATTGGTAGGTTGGTGAGAGCGGNGAGTCGAACGGATCCTCTCATGTAGTCGGCAAATACCGCAAAAGTTGCACCGGATGGACGGAAGATCCCGTAGTATCCAATGCCGTTGACAATTGCACCCATGGCATGCTCACGAATTCCAAAAAGCATATTGCGTCCACNATGATTGTCAGAGGTGAAATCTCCGACATCCTTTATGTAGTTCTTTGTGGATCCATGAAGGTCAGCAGATCCACTGATCAAAAGAGGCATAGCTTTGGAAAGATCATTGATTATCTGACTGCCGGCGGCACGGGTGGCGACCTTAGCGTCCTCCGGAAAAACCTGCACCTGATCCATAAGATCAACCGGTACCTCACGGTTCAGTCCGGACTCCAGCAAGGCGGCTTTTTCGGGGTTGGCGTTTTTCCATGCTGTGAATGTGGCATCCCATTGCCGCCGTTTTCCAATTTGCTCAGCCTTATGCTGATCGAAGAAGGCACGGACTTCATCGGAAACATAAAAAGTTTCTTCGGGAAGACCGAGTCCCTGGCGTGCGGATTCTGCAAATTTCGCTCCGCCTTCACCATGTCCTCCTGCGGTNCCGGCAACTTCGGGAATNCCCTTGGCAATGGTGGTCTTGACTTCAATAAAAGTGGGCTGGTCNGTTTGNNCACGAGCCTGGGAAAGAGCCTCCGCGATTGCGTCCATATCATGTCCGTCTTCAATCCGTATGCAATTGAAACCGTAGGCTGCAAAGCGGTCGATTACGCTCTCACTTTGGGAAGCGTCAGCCATGGCATCCAGAGTGACATCGTTTGAATCATAGATAAGCGTAAGGTTGTCAAGGGCAAGNTGACCAGCCAGAGATGCAGCTTCTGATGCCACCCCTTCCTGTAAGCACCCGTCACCTGCAAGTGCGATCACTTGGTGATTGAAAATCTCATGCTCTGAAGTGTTGAAGTGAGCAGCAGCCATTTTTCCCGCAATTGCCATGCCCACTGCATTGCCTACTCCCTGCCCCAGTGGTCCAGTGGTGCACTCGACGCCAGGAGTTTCCATATACTCGGGATGCCCGGGTGTCTTGCTGTGCAATTGGCGAAAGTTTTTGATTTCTTCCAAGGGAAGATCAAATCCTGCAAGGTGCAGCCAACCGTAAAGAAACATACTTCCATGGCCGGCTGATAGAATAAACCGGTCACGGTTAATCCATTGGGCATCAGAAGGATCAACCTCCAAGTCCTGGCCAAAAAGAACAGCTCCGACTTCGGCAGCCCCAAGCGGTAAGCCCAAGTGGCCGGAAGAACAGGCGTGAATGGCATCGATGGCCAATCCACGGGCTTGATCGGCTGCATTTTGAAGAGTTTCGTGATTTTGCATGATATTAAAATTGTTTGGGAGTTAATAATTACTAAATTAAACTCATTAACAGAATAACAAGCGTTTTGGCGAGAATTTCTTCATTCAAAAAGCAAACTCCAAAGTGTTTGGATGGTACCCATTNGACGAGAANTTACTGAAAGCTTGATTTATCCAATTTTNTATATGCAGATGATTTTTCTTGAAGCATCGGCATAATAAGATTTTTTTATCTATTGCACAAATTTAGATTTGGGCAACGCCTCAAGAGTTTTAACTCTTTCAAACCCTTATTCCCTAATCCTTATATTATGACTGATAATTCATACTCGGACATCATGATCGAAACTGAAGGTCTCAGTAAATACTACGGTGATTTCATCGCCGTTGAAGACCTGAGCTTCTCTATCAAACGCGGAGAGGTCGTTGCATTCCTCGGACCCAATGGGGCAGGAAAAAGCACGACCATGAAAATGCTGACTGGATTCCTTGCCCCTTCTGCTGGTACGGCGAAAGTCTGTGGGATGGAAGTGGCAGAAAACCGTGATGAGGTTGCCAACCGAATTGGATATCTTCCAGAAAACGGTCCACTGTATGAGGAAATGACTCCACTTTCCCTCCTTAATTTCTTTGGTGATGCCAGAAGCATCCCTTCAGACAAGAAAGAACATAGAATTCAAACGGTCATCGCCCAGTGCGCCTTGAAAACCGTACTCAATAAACCCATTGGAAAATTATCCCGAGGATTCAGGCAAAGGGTTGGAATGGCAAATGTACTTTTACACGAACCGGATGTTCTGATCATGGATGAACCAACTGCAGGATTAGACCCAAATCAGGTACTGGAAGTTAGAAAAACAATCAAAGGCTTAGGTAAAACCATTCTTCTCTCCACACATATTCTACAGGAAGTACCGGAAGTGGCGGATCGAATCATTTTGATCAATCACGGCCGCTTGATTTTCGAGGGTACACCGGAAGAATTGAAGAGCGAGCCATCCCTCGACACTTGGTTCAATAGCAAGACTATGACCGCCGCATAGATCGGTACTCACAAATTAAAATTAAACTATTATTTTCGGATTCATGAATAAAAATGCCATAACTGCAGTTTTTAAAAGAAACCTCGCCTCCTACTTTGGAAGCCCAAGCGGAT
>NHDJ01000089.1 GCA_002167265.1 Verrucomicrobia bacterium TMED56
ACGCGCTACCGGGCAAAGTGTTTATCGTGAAAAAGGAGGTGACTGGGGAGTATTAATATCGGAAAGGGAGATCAGAAGTGATGAAATAAGGAAACAAGCTTTTTCATTGAAGGAAGGACAGTTTTCCGAACCCTTCAAGGTCGACTTACTGGAGAGGATGAGAGATGGATCCGTCGTTAAATCCGGGAAGTCAGCCGTCTATCTTATTCAAATCGCAGAAAGGGAGTCATCTGGTTTACAACCTCTTGAAAATCTACGCTCTGAAATTGAAACGATGATTTCCCGAGAGGTAGAGTCTGAAGCTCAACGTAAATGGCTCACAAACGTTAAGGAGGATGCGTACGTTCGGATTAATCTCCCATAGTAAACACTATGGGCATGAATGAATGGCTCCTGCAGTAAATAGAAAATCAGGAGTTTGCAGGCTTAGAGACCTGCCGATTGATCAGCGTCCTCAAGGGAGACTAGAGAAATTAGGTGCTGGAGCTCTCACTGACCGTGAGTTACTCGCCATGATAATACGCACCGGGACCGCCAGAAATGATGTTCTTTCTCTAGCAGATGAAATGCTAATTAAGGCGGGTTCTTTGTCTGGGTTAATGAGATGGGATGTTTCTGATTTCAAAGAAATTGTTGGTATTGGAAAAGTGAAAGCCCTTCAACTTTCCACTCAAGTTGAAATAGCTAAGCGAATGATTAAAGGCGAAAGAAATCAGGATGTAATTTTAGATGAACCCCTGAAGGTTTGGGAATACTTATATCCTGATATTCGATCAGATACTGTAGAAAAAGTTTGGGTGATTTGCTTGGACCGAAAAAACAAGGTAATCCGGACTGAAGCGGTTACTTCCGGAACTGCAAACGCAAGTCTGATCCATCCGAGAGAAGTTTTTCGACCCGCAATAAGATATGGAGCGACCGCAGTTATTTTGGCCCACAATCATCCAAGCGGTGATCCAACACCCAGTACAGCAGACTTAAAAGTTACCAAAAAAATCTTTGAGGCAGCCAAAGTCGTGGACCTTGAAATACACGACCATGTAATTTTGGGAGAACCTGAAAACTGCCCGAATGGATTCGGCTATTTTAGTTTCTCGGATAATGGGTTGTTTAATTAACTATCCAGTTGCAAAATGCGCACACTCCATCTGCTTACATTGAAGTAGAGACTGCATTGCTGTTGGTTTATTGATTCCGAAAAAGATTCAATTTGAGTTGGCCCGGCACTCCCGTCCCCTCCGTAAATTTTTGCATCAGTATCAAGAATAACTTTCCATGTACCAGAATGAGGGCAACCCCANCTTTGTTGCCGATTTTGATCAGAGAAATTACAGGCTACCAAAAGCGTTTCCGAAGGTTTGGTTCCATACTTCAAAAAAGACAGAGTTTGTCCGCTCGAGTCATTGCAGTCAATCCATTGAAATTTCCCGGATGCATGATCGAATTTCGCCCAGGTTGGATGGGAAAGATACAGTTTGTTTAAATCTGAAACCAATTTTTTTAATCCAATGTGCATGGGATATTTCAACAGAGCCCAATCTAGGGGAGACTCAAAGTCCCATTCCTTCCATTGACCAAACTCACAGCCCATGAATAAAGTCTTCTTACCCGGCCAACACCATTGTAAACCAAGCAGGGATCTAAGATTGGCCAAGCGATGATCCTGTTCCTTAAGATTCATCTTACTCGCAAGGGACCCTTTACCGTGAACCACCTCGTCATGGGAAAAAGCCTGAATAAAGTTTTCCGAGAATTGATACATGGCACCAAAAGTAAGTTTGCCATGCTCATGGGAACGACTTTGCGGAGGAGATGAAAAATAATCCAAAATGTCATGCATCCATCCCATATTCCATTTGAAATCAAAACCAAGACCTCCGCAGTGAGGGGGTTGTGTAATTTGAGGGAAGGCGGTTGACTCTTCAGCAATACTAACAACGCCAGGATATTCTTCGTGTATAGCTTGATTGAAATCCTTGATGAAATTTATGGCTTCAAGATTATAATTTCCACCATTTTCGTTTGGAATCCATTCTCCATCCTTCCTTCCGTAGTCCAGATAGAGCATGGAAGCAACCGCATCAACCCTGAATCCGTCAATTCCATATCTATCAAGCCAAGAAAATGCACTGCCAATCAGAAAACTCCTAACCTCTGCCCGTCCATAATTATAACATAATGTCCCCCATTCCGCATGCCTTCCTTGTCGTGGATCCTGATGCTCGTAGAGACAAGTGCCGTCAAATTTGGCCAATGAAAATTCGTCCGAAGGAAAGTGTGCAGGAACCCAGTCAATAAGAACCTTAACTCCGACATCTTTTATCGATTGAACTAGTTTTGAAAACTCTTCGGGCGTCCCATACCGAAAGGTGGGGGCATAATACCCAGTAACCTGATATCCCCATGAAGCCCCATAGGGGTACTCACTCGGAGGAAGAAATTCGACATGAGAAAAGCCCATTTCCTTTAAATAATCCGGTAATTGCTCTGCAAGTTCGAGATAAGAAAGTGGTCGATTTTCGCAATCATGGAATTTCCAAGATCCAATATGCATTTCATAAATTGAAATGGGCGAGTCCCGAATATCAGGTGAAACCTTGCTTGGGCTAACCGTAAATGGGCTTCGATCCTGAATAATTGAAGCGTTTCCCATGGGCGGTTCAAAGCGGAAAGCGAAGGGGTCTGTTTTCTCCCTTAAAACACCATCAGCACCGATAATTCGATATTTATATTTGTCTCCAATTTTTGCAGAGGGGACAAATAATTCACGGCAACCACTCTGACCAAGGGCACGCATTGGTAGGTTCAACGGATTCCACGAATTGAAATCACCTGATAAATGAACACTCTTTGCTGATGGTGCCCAAACTACAAATGAAACTCCATTAATTCCTTGATGAGAAACCGGAATAGAACCTAGCTTTTCATGTGGCCGACGATCTGTGCCATTGTTAAATGCTGCGAGGTCATTATTTGAAATAAATGGGGCAAATGCGTACGGATCAATCCAATCTCTTTCAGCGTTTTCATATTCTGAATGGAAGCAATAGCTGAAAACCTCACCAAGTTGAGGAAAATGAATCTCAAAAAAACCTTTATCATGCAGGCGATCCATTGAATATTTTCTACCCGAAGACTGTTCAATTAACCAGATGTTAACAGCACCAGGATCCCATGCACGGACAACGATTCCTTTACCATCCGCAAGAGGATGAATGCCAAGCAAGCTATGAGGATCCGCAAAAGATCCGTCCATACAGGCGAGCATTTCAGCAGTTTGAATGATCATTGATTGAGACCATTAATTCGAAATAACGAATTTGCGAGCCTTGATGTATTGNTATTCTTACGAATTTCTTTCTTGTGACTCCTACAGTTCGTAGCATTTTACAAGATGTGCATTCAATGAATCCCATAATGAAAAGACTTATTTTCTGTAGTTTTCTTGTAGCTTACAACATTACTTTCTCCGACTCAGAACAAACTGGAATCATACTGGAAGCTGACGAAACTGTTTACGATGACAATAAAAGTACTGTCACAATGAAGGGAAATGCCACTATGAAGGGAACGAATCTGACCCTGCAAGCCGAAGAAGTTCTATGGAACCGAAAAACCTCCATGGTTTTCGCAAATGGAAATGTCATGCTTGGCTTAGATGACTTCCGGCTACTTGCAAGCAGCCTTACACTGGATTTTTCTAATGGGACTTTCTCTGCCTATAAAATTAGAACCGGCTACTATCCTTGGACAATTGATGCGGAGGATATTACTTCTAACAACATGCAATACTCATTCTCAAATGCACAAGTAATGCATGAGAATCACGAACGGTTTTCCCCAAATCTAATGATTGAGCGATTAGAATTCGACAAGAACAGCAGTTCTTTAAGCGGAAAAGGTGTAGGAATCAAAATTGGTGACACCTTCATAGGCAAGTTACCTGAGATAACTAAAAATTTAAACAATTTTTCGTCAAGATATGAGCTGTTGGGCGGACAACAAAACCCACTTGGCTGGTACGGAGGACTCCGTATCGATTTGCAAGGCGCGACTCCAATGCAATTTGAGCTTCAATCGCTNTATTATTTAGATCGAGGTCTATATCTATCTCCAAATTTTCAATACCTGAGTCCCAATGCGAATAATTCAAAATGGTTCAATTTGAATATCAACCTTGCGGCTATCAGGGATTCCGGTGTCAGGGGACTAGATTACAGAGGGCAAGAAATTAAAAAAAATAGAGGCTTGGCAAGAATCGCATCCTCAAGCAAATGGGATGATAACTGGAAATTTANTTTTAGCGCGAACCCGCAAACCGATTCGGAATTTTATCGTGATTTTGAGAGAGAAAACTTTTTAAATTATCAATGGATCGATAATTTCGCTGAACTCGTTTATGATGGAGATATTCTCACTGCATCCCTCTTAAGTGACTGGCAAGTTAATGAATACGAATCTCAAATCGAGAAAAAGCCAAAACTACAAATNCTTCTAGGCCCAAAAGTATCGTGGAACAGTAATTTTCATGAAACCATCAAGCTGGAGTATGCAAAACGCAACGATTTAGATAACTTTGGGGAATTATTAAACAAATCTGAAAGTATTGATCTAAGCCTGAAATCTCAGGGTGTATACAAGGTGGGAAAGGGCTTTATTTACAGCCCCGCACTAACTTACAAGAGGCAAGACTACATGCTTGGATCTCACGATTCTCCAGTGAGGGAATTTAGCGAAGTAAGCAATGAAATTAAATTCTTACTAGTTGCCGACCAAGCTTACAGTTTTCCTATGTATGAAGGTATGATGGATCATTTTTCCACTTTTTCATTGAAGCATAACCATGTCCACCAAATCCGGTCTAGAAACGACANTTCCATCCCTTCAATAGAGGGCAATTTCCTGAACCCAAATATTGAACACATGAACCTATTTGACTTTTCTGACTACGATGATTTGAGCCCGTATGAAGTATTAAGATTTAGTTGGAGTAATTCGTTTATTGGAGCTTATGAAAAGAATATATTCCATGAATTCGCNGCNCTAAAACTAGAACAAGATATATGGACNGATAAAAGTTCCGAATTCATGCCCGATNCTCATTTTCTCGGTTCCATAAGCTTGAGCCCTTTTCCTTCCATGGAAATAGAGTATACCAAGAAAATCAAAACTTCCAATGGAATAACAGCAGCAGAATTCATGTCTCTTTATCTAAGAGATGGATGGAATCATGAATTTATCATCTCAAATATTTCTATTCCATCAATAGGTAGCAATTTAAGCTTTTACACTAAGAGTCAGATTAGCTTAAAAACTGCCCTCGCTTTGAATGTTCGGTATGATCCTGAAAATCATAATTTTTCATATTGGTCTGGCGATCTCCATATCACAAAGCCGGTAGGTTGGGAGTGGGTCTTTAGTCTTTCGAAATACCAAGGGTCTCGCAAGGAAGACAACTTGTCTTGGGGTTTACGGGCAAATATTTTCAGTTTTTGATGATTTTATCCTGCAAGGTTGACTATTGTTAGATCATCCTTCTATATTATAANATATGACCAACAGAATTAACAAACAAATGCCATTACCTACAAAGGATCCTAAAGTTATGGCACATCTATTTGGTTTGGGTCTAGATTGCACGGACGGACACAAACGCATTACCCAAGCTGANCAGTTTTCCATTATGGGTGGCTCAGATACGACCCATGACAAACTGTCTGAAACATTATGCAAGACTTTTGAAGACCTCTCACGCAATGGTAAAAAGCTTGAAGATGCTTCCATGGAGGAACTTTCTGACTTGATCAAAAAAAATACACCTTCAGACTGACNTCCATCATGGCTGAACCATCCAGACCACCACTAAAGATTACCCCGAAAGGCGGTGAACCGGTGAAACCATCATCGCCAGNACTGCCAAAATTTCAGGTTTCCAAAACACCATTTGCTGCACCGCCAGGTCCATCCGCTGGTGCACCTCTCCCTCCACCAGGATCCGGTCCATCGAAAGGTCCTGCCCTTCCCCCCCCATCTTCCANTCCTGCTCCGCCAACCGCTCCCAGTCCACCATCCCCTCCGACGCTTCAAAGTTCGCCACCTGTTCCCGCACCTGTACCTACCCTTCCACCGAGTCCTGCCCCTGTACCTTCACTTTCCCCCAGTCCAGCACCTTCTCTCTCTCCCAGTCCAGCACCTTCCCTTTCGCCTNGTCCGGCACCAAGTCTTGGCGCTAACAAAGCACCTTCACTTCCAATTACGCCTCCACCCACCGGAGCNCCCGCACCCACTCCCACTCCCCAGAAAAACGCCCCTGATACTCCTGATTCTAAACCCCAAAAGANTAGGCCTAGTATCCTTTTTCTTCTTTTGGACTTTCTCGTTTTTGGTGCGTCAACNGCGGGATGTGTACTCCTTTTCCTTAACTATTAGATTTTAATGAGCGAACCCATCAATCTCAATAAGGACAGCTTTAGTAAGGCTGTCTCTTCATCCTTAAAGCCATCCCTTGTGGATTTTTGGGCACCTTGGTGTGGACCTTGTAAAGCATTGTCCCCTATACTCGAAGAAATATCTGCAGAAATGAGTGACTCTGTTAATATTTACAAAGTAAATGTCGATGAAAATACAGAACTTGCACAGGAACACGGAGTACAATCCATTCCCACCATCCTAGTCTACAAAGACGGTTCCTTATCTGAAACTCTTGTTGGACTTAAGTCTAAGGAAGAGTTAATTGAAGCAATTTCTTGATTTCCNAGATCCTGTCACCTTTTCCCCTTCTTTCCCCCGCATATCCGGCAATCCTCTCCTTGTGGGTTAGAGGAAAGAGTTCCTCTCCCTCTCTCATANAAAGAACATCCAGGTCTGTGTATCCGGCCGAAGCTTGTAACCCAATAAGATATTTGGGGCAATAACTGGTTCCCATACTGGAGGGCACTGGGCAATTTAGGCTTAGGTTTTTCAAGAGTAGGACTTAATACTTGGTAATTAAAATTATTTGCCCAGATACCAGACTTCTCTCTTTTTGCCTTTAATTGTGCAAGGAGATATGGACCATAGCGCTTTGTCTCCTTTTCATTATGCCAACCAATTCCATTAGATATCGCCTTCTTGGAAAAACTTTCTGATCTTTCTCCAGTCATAACATCCACAACTTTTAAATTCTTCTCGTCGAAACTCTTTTTGACCAAAATAAGTGAACGATTAGAAATTAATTCATTTTCCGCAAAAGTTATAGACTCTTGAAACCCGGGTTGACCGCGCTGTGGAAAGTTCACGCCCCAAACTCTCATTCGAATTTGAAAATCTCCATATTTTACATCAAAAATACCAGGACTTATGACTCTGAGAATTTCAGGACTAGGTATTTTTGTAGATGAGTTAGAATCTTGAGCCTTCAAACTAAAACCTGAAAATCCAAGCAAAGTTAAAAAAAAGAATAACTGTATCCNTTGAAGATAATTCAATAACTTTGCTTGCTTATAAATCATTTCAGGTCTTTAATACATAATTTCTGTACTAAAGTAAACTTTTAGAATGCAAAGCTTTAGAAAACCAAAAGCGTCCACTATCGGAACTCCGATCTACCATCGGAAGAGAAGAACATGGAAAGATGACGAAAGTCTTCTAAAGGAACTTAAGGATGTCCTCAAAAAAATTGACAGCCCTTATGACTACTTTGACAAAAAAGTAAAAAACTTGAGGGAAAAAATAGATGGTTTTGAATCCACTGGTTTTGAGGAAAATATAGAAGTTTTTCTTCTTGCAATGTGGATAAGGGAAAAGCTTAGCGAACTCACCATAAAACAGGGTTCATACAATCTGCAGGTTCATAATATCGAACTACCTGATGACATTGATGAAGTNATNAGGCTTGAAGAGTCCAAGGCAACGAGAAGCAGCAACANAACATCTCCCAATATTTCTCTTTCTGAATTATTCCCGAACCACAAGTTGCGTGCTTTTGCTCTGGAGCGCGTGCAAATGCTCCATCGCGGGGACCTCATCGCCTATCTGTCTTCTCTTGTTGCGAAGGAAAGATCCTCTCTTATGTCATGCTCCGCGAGTATCATGGACATGATTAACATTTGTGAACACAAACTTGACTTAAGGAAACTTGAAGTCTGTAAAAGGTTTTCCGTTGGGGAGACAGATCTTTGGATCCCGGAAATATCTTTAGGTGTTGAAGTCAGAGATTCCTGGAATGAGTCTGAAGAAATTGAAATTATAAGAACCCTAAGCGATACTAATTTTAGAAAAAGATCGCTTCACCTCTGCTTAGTTACGCCAGATGATCTGTCAGATAATAAATTCAGGAAATTGAGGGATATAGAAAAGAGAAATGTGATCGAAAATCTTTCCGTTATTAGAATCGGAGACTTCTCTCCATATTTGGACGAATTAATTAAGACATACCGGAAAATCACTGATTGAAATTATCAACTCTTTCCTCCTTGAGTAATCTTCCTGTTTCATCCCATAACTTTCTCCCAAAATAATTACCCTCACTCCAATACTCTTCTTCTCGAAT
>NHDJ01000090.1 GCA_002167265.1 Verrucomicrobia bacterium TMED56
AGAGGAATGCTATCCATGAAAGCGTCTGCAATACAAGTTACCAGATTTGTAGCTCCTGGACCTGAGGTTGCCATACAGACACCAGCCTTTCCAGTTGCCCTCGCATACCCATGGGCCATAAATCCTCCTCCTTGTTCCTGACGAGGTAATATTGTCCGTATTTTCTCGGAACGTGTGAGGGACTGGTGCAATTCCATTGACGCACCTCCGGGATAAGCAAATACCACATCCACGCCTTCACGCTCTAGAGCTGATACAAGGGCGTCAGCTCCCTTCATGGCGGGGCCATGCTCGCCTTGGGCTTCGGGGTCGTTTTGTCTAATGGATTGAGTCGTCATAACGATATTTGGGTTTAAAAGTTATTAACATGTCAAAGCACCCTCTATTTTTCAAGGTGAAAGGAAAAGTGGAAGTCATTGTTTTTCTAACTACTTTCAAGTTTAGATAAGTTTGCGGAGGTCGGAGATCGAAAGTTTTAAATTAGAGGCTTCAGATTCTTCAAAGACTTTTTCCAGAAGCTTTCTTTTTCCATGCTGGAGTTGAAGAACCTTTTCTTCAACGGTATCTGATGCAATTAATTTGTATACGGTAACAACTCTGTCCTGCCCGATCCGGTGGGCACGGTCGGTTGCTTGCGTCTCGATTGCAGGATTCCACCAAGGATCGAAATGAACGACCACATCCGCCGCCGTAAGATTAAGTCCAGTGCCGCCTGCTTTTAGTGAAATCAAAAAGACCGGAATGGAATCGTCTTCCTGAAATCGGTCGACTTGAGCCATTCGATCGCTTGAAGATCCATCGAGATAGCAATAGGGAAGAGAAGATGATTCTAAGTCTGCCTTGAGGAATTGAAGAACTTTTACGAATTGTGAGAAAACCAGAAGGCGGTGTCCTCCATCAAGGCAGTTGTAAAGAAGCTCCCGAAAAGCTCGAAGCTTTGCAGAGTGATCTGCTTCCATTACTTCGTCAATCAAGCGTGGATCGCAGCAAGTCTGACGCAGGCGAAGTAGTTGGGTGAGAGTTTTCATCCGTAGGGTACCCTCAGATGCCCCGGAAATTGCAAGTTTATCAAGTTCAGACTCTGAGGATTGCCGAACTTTTTGATAGAGGTCTTTTTGTTCGTCAGATAACTGAATATGGAGGATTTGCTCAATTTTTTCAGGTAATTCTGGGGCTACTTCCTTTTTTTGACGACGAAGCAAGTAGGGGGCTGCCTCCTTTAGTATTTTTTGTTCATGCCAAATTCGATCTTCTCCCCTGGAAGAAGATGGTATTTCTGGTCGGGCTCCGGGTAAAAGAAATTCGAGTAAAGAAAGGAGATCGTACACGCTGTTTTCAATAGGCGTACCCGTTAGCAGTATTCGACCCTCTGAAGAAAGAGCCGACATCGCCTTTGCATTTTGGGTTTTTCGGTTCTTTAGATACTGAGCTTCATCTCCTATAACGCATAGCAAAGGAGTGGATTCAAACATTTCACGATCTCTTACAAGGGTACCGTAGGATGTAATAATTAAATCATTTCCAGAAAGACTCGTAGGAACTGTTGTTCTGGAGCTTCCGTGATGAACTAAAACTTTAAATTCAGGGCAAAAGCGCAGGGTTTCTCTGCGCCAGTTTTCAATTAAGGACGCGGGGCATACCACAAGAGACGGTGAAACCGAAATTCTTTCTTTCTTGAGTGCAGCCAGGAAGGCGAGAGCTTGTACGGTTTTCCCTAGACCCATTTCGTCAGCCAAAATTCCTCCGAGTTGATTACGGAAAAGATGAAGAAGCCAAGCAACCCCAATTTGCTGATAAGGTCTCAGCAAATTTAATAATTCATTTGAAAGAGAAGGTAGGGGAAGCGAGCTTAGATTTTTCAAGACTGAGCTTCGTTTTTTCCATTCCAAAGGTGGTTTGAACCTCGGATCAGCGGAAAGTATATGTTCTTCAAGTGAAACGGACTGATATTTTGGGACAATTTGAGAAAACTGTGAAAGCAACGGAGTGTCTAAATCTCCAGTCATTCTCCGGTGGAGTTGAGTAGCTTTTTCCTTAATTTCTCTTGTCAGGAGATAGACCTTTTTGCCATGGCGTATATGGTTTTTCCCTGTGGCCAAGGCATGTTCGATTTCTTCCTGCGGAGTATCCCCGGCCTCAAATTTCACTTCCAAGATTGTACCCTCTGCTGATTCTTTTGCATTGGCTAGAAGGTTTGCTTTTCCGATTACTCGGGTAAGTTTTTGAAAATTTTCAGTAAATTCAGCCTCAAAATCGAGCTCCAAAGTTTCCTGGTGGGAAGCAAGGAAGTCCAAAACTTTAGAGGAATCCCGTAACCACCACCAATGTCTATGAGCTCGGTCTCTGAGAAAGTTCCATTCTCGGAGCAGACTGAGCACTTCTTTGTAGCAGGGGTGTTCGGAGGACGGGAGGACAATGCGAAGATACTCCGTCGAACCTTCTACTTCTATTGGTGGACCTTTATATTCCGGCAGGTCCATAATGATTGTTGCCTGAAATTCTGATGCTTCTTTATCTTGCAATTGTCGTACCGGCCGTGAATGATGCACGCTTTTATCAGGGAGATATTCGCTTACATTAATTAGCTTTCCATTTTGCCAGGGTATGGCTTGTTCGGGTTGATTAGCTAGGAAGAAGCAGGGTGTATCAACCAGCATATTTACCAATTCCGCAGCCTGTTTAAGATTAAGTTGCAAGAAGGACGAGAGCTTTCCTTGGCACCACTGGGTTAAAGCAAACAATGCACTTCTTTCGGAATCTTGTAGATCGCCAAGTTTTGCCGTATCAGCTTTTTCTGGTGGAATACGATTACCGTTAATGTCTTCCAACTCAATTTTGGTGGGGATTGAGTCACGCTGTGCACACCCCGCCATTGTCGGGGGAAGCAAAATACGGAGTTTCACTGCTAATTTTTGAAGACCGATAGACTCTTCAGTGCTTCACCAATCCCCGACGAGGCAGGAGAACCACCCATTGCAAAATCAGGTTTCCCGCCACCTTTACCGCCTAATTTCCCTGCAAGTTCTCCTAGGATCTCACCAGCGGAATAGCCCGCTTCGATCGCCTGTTTTGAGCAAATGCAGATCAAACCGCATTTTTGATTACTTTCGCTAACAAGAACTACAACTGAGGGATTTGTGCGCTTATTTATTTGAGCTGCCAAGGGTCGTAATTCATTGGTCGCAAGATTTTCGACTTTTGCCTTGATGATTCTGATGCCCCGAATCTCATCTGCGTTTTTAATGAGGTCATCGGCTAGGCTTGTTTGGTTCTTTTGGGAAAAAGCGAGAACTTTTTTCTCAAGTTCCTTATTTTTGGATTGGAGTTGGGAAATTCTGTTAGAAAGTTCTCCCGGCTTGCATGCAAGCTGACAAACCAGTTGGTTCAGCTGAGAAATTCTAAGGTTAGTCCAGGATAAGGCAGCTTTCCCAGCAACGGCTTCGATTCTCCGATTACCTGCAGAGATGGCAGATTCGCTGATAATTCGGATGGATCCAATTTCTCCCGAGTTTGATACATGGGTTCCTCCGCATAATTCTTGACTCCAACCACCCAAATTTACCACCCTTACCGACTCCCCATACTTCTCTCCAAAGAAAGCAACTACCTCATCTGGTTTTTCGGAAAAAGGGATTTCGTAGGATTTAACTTCTTCATTAAGAAGCAGTTTTTCATTGGCAAGACTTTCAATCTNTTCCAATTGAGAGTCTGACAGTCCCTCGAAATGAGAAAAGTCAAAGCGTAAACGGTCATGTTCAACCAACGAACCAGATTGTTTAATGTGATCACCTAAAATTTCCCGTAAAGCCCAGTGGAGTATATGGGTTGCAGTGTGGTGACATTGAATATTCTGCCGACGAGGAAGGTTNACGGAGAGGAGTGCTTTACCTGATAAATTGGTTGGCGAATCTGCATGGTTGATTTTGTGAAGAAAACGACCGCGTGAATCTTTGATTACATCGGAAATAAGAATCGTCTGATCGTTAATAAATACAGTACCTTCGTCTCCTTGCTGTCCCCCCATTTCAGCATAAAANGGGCTTTTGTCAAAAATAATGTATGGATTCCCATTCAGACTTATAGTTTCTTGTAAGAATGATTCGCAGTTGGTGAGTTTCTCTTTTTCGAAACCTAGGAATTCAGTCGCCTGATCGGAATTCTCAGACTCGCTCACTTGAACAACGACAGACTTATGGGCTTCTCGAGCCCTTTTTTTCTGTGCATTCATTTCCTTTTCAAATCCTTCTGTATCGATGTTAATGCCACTCTCCCTTGCAAGAAGTTCGGTCAAGTCTAGGGGGAATCCGTAGGTGTCGTACAACTTAAACGCGAAAGTTCCAGAAACTTGATCCCCCGAATTTAGTTCGCTTAACTCGCGATTGAAAAGCTCCATACCACGATCTAAAGTTTTATTAAATGATGACTCTTCTGATTTGAGTGTTTTACAGATTAATTCCTCTCTTTTTTTAATCTCTGGAAACACGGATTCTAGTTGTTTGATCAAAGTTGGTGCAAGCAGATGGAAAAAAGGTTCATTAAAGCCCAAAGTACGCCCGTACTTTACACCCCTGCGAAGTATCCTCCTTAATACATAATTACGGTCGGTGTTGCCGGGCAAAATTCCATCGGCAATCGAGAAGCATAATGCCCGCAGATGGTCACCTATTACGCGATATGCAATGTCAATTTCCTCCTGTTGAGAGGTTGGCTTTCCTACTCCTGGAAGAGTGGATTTATATCTTTTGTTCGAAAGTTCTTCAATCTTGTCAAATATTGGAGAAAAAACATCAGTGTCATAATTTGATGTGGGTTTTGAGAAATCAGTAAANCCCTTAGTTGACTGTATGACTGCTGCGACCCTTTCAAACCCCATTCCAGTATCTACATGCTTGGCTGAGAGATGAGAGAAGTTGCCAGAAATGTCTGCGTTAAATTGTATGAAAACTAAATTCCAAATTTCAATGCACAAATGAGAGTCAGCGTTTACTAATTTTCCGGCAGAATCTCCATCAGGTGTTAAGTCTAGGTGTATTTCGCTGCAAGGTCCGCAGGGTCCTGTTTCACCCATCATCCAAAAGTTGTCTTTTTTTCCTCCAGAAACGACATGGATACTTGGATCAAGACCTGCAGATTTAAAGATTTCGGACCATATTTCATGAGCTTCATGATCAAATTCTGCAGGGTCGTTTGCCTCTGGGTGATAAACTGTGGCATACATCCTTTCAGGTGGGAAATTCCAAGTTTCTACAAGTAAATCCCATGCCCATTTGATCGCATCTTTTTTGAAGTAATCACCAAAAGACCAGTTTCCAAGCATCTCAAAAAAAGTGTGGTGATAAGTGTCAAACCCAACATCTTCAAGGTCATTGTGCTTACCCCCTGCTCTTATACATTTTTGGGTGTCTGCGACCCGATTGAAGGGTGGATGTTGGTCACCGAGAAAGTAGGGGACAAACTGATTCATTCCCGCATTAGTGAAAAGTAAATTCGGTGACTCCGGAAGCAAAGGTGCCGAATGGACAATTTCATGTTTCTTGCTGTTGAAAAAGTCGAGGAAGGATTGCCGTATCTCCACTGATTTCATAACCGAAAATAATCTAACATTTTATGATTGTAGACGATCTATAATTGCTTGGCCCATAGTTTTAGTGCCAATGAAGTCGCTTCCTTGGCTAATGTCACCAGTCAGAAATCCGTCGCGGATAGTTTGTTTTACAGCTCTTTCTATACTTGTGGCTGCTGCTTCCATCCCAAAACTATATCGTAGCATTAGAGCAGCACTTAGTATTTGAGCACAAGGGTTGGCCAAATCCTTACCAGCAATATCTGGAGCAGTACCGCCAGCTGGTTCAAACAAACCAAATGGATGTCCCAAACTGTTTTTTCCTGTTCCAAGGCTTGCGGATGCAAGCATGCCAAGGGAACCACAGATCACCGCAAGTTCGTCTGAGAGAATGTCACCAAACATATTTTCCGTGACGATTACATCGAACTGATTTGGATCCCGTACCAATTGCATGGCAGCATTATCAACATACATATGTGAAAGTTCTATGGATGAATCTAATCTTGAAACACAATTTGAAACAACTTTTCTCCAAAGAACCGAGGTTTCAAGAACATTTGCCTTATCCACCGAACAAATTCTACCGTTTCTCAATGAGGCGGCTTTAACCGCGATTTCAGTGATTCTTTCTATCTCGCTGGATTTGTAAACCATAGTATCCAGGGCTTTCTCTTCACCATTTTCGTCTGTGAAAGTACTTTTTGGCTGCCCGAAGTAGATTCCGCCAGTTAATTCTCGTACACAAAGTACATCTATCCCATTAGCAACGGTGTCAGCACGTAAGGGAGATAGGCTTGCAAGTTCAGGATAAAGGTTTCCAGGCCGTAAGTTCGCAAATAGTTCAAAAGCCTTTCTGATTGGAAGAAGAGCCGCTCTTTCGGGTTGTTCTTTGGGAGGTAAATTTTCCCATTTCGGNCCTCCTACTGAGCCAAAGAGAATCGCATCAGATTGTTGGCAAGCTAACAGTGTAGATTCTGGTAGAGCTGTTCCGTGATTATCAATACCAGCTCCGCCAACATCATGTGAGTTCGTTTCAATTGCAAAATGCATACGCTCCCCAAGAGATTTTAGTATTTCAATGGCGACTGTCATGACTTCTGGTCCAATGCCGTCACCTGGTAAATTGGTAAATCGAAGAGTTTTCATGAAGGAAATGCATTCATAAGTTATTCTAAGAAGTCTGCAATGATGAAAAGTATTTCAAATTATCTCCTCTAGGTATTCGTTGACAATTTAGATGAAAAAACTTATGGGTATTCGGTTCTTACAGTCTAATCCAATTAGGGGCGGGCACTGCTCGCCTTTTTTATTCCCAAATTTCCGATAACCCAAAATTGCCAATAATATGAGTAGCGAAATTCTCGCAGTTCTCGAGTACATGGAAAAAGAGAAGGGCATCAGTCGTGATGACATGATCGCCACCATAGAAGGTGCCGTCAAGGCTGCCGCAGAAAGAGGTGTCAATAAGCAAGGTGAGGTACGAGTTGAGATCAATCCCAAAACTGGTGCTATGCAAGCTTGGACTCTTTTAGAAGTTGTGGAGTCCGTAGGTGATTCTGCGAGCGAAATTCACTTGGATAAAGCTCGACTGTACGCTGAAAGTCCTAAAGTTGGAGATATTGTTGAACGGGAGCTCGACCCGGCGTATTTAGGTAGAATTGCCGCGAGAACCGCCGAGCAAGCAATTAAGCAAAGACTCAGGCAATTTGAAAAAGAGCATATCTATGACGAATTCCGAGATCAAGTTGGCGGTCTTGTAACTGGAATCGTTCGGCGGAAAGAAAGAGGCGATCTTGTCGTTGAAGTAGGCAAGGCAGAAGCCCTCCTTCCTTGGCGTGAACGCGTTCCTGGAGAAGACTGGGTGCCTGGCGAGCGAATTCGATGCTTACTCCAAAAGCTGGAACAGCAGGGCAGGGGACCTGAATTGATTTTGAGCCGGTCTAGTTTGAATTTTGTACGGAAGTTATTTGAGATGGAAGTTGCTGAAATTGCTGATGGCACTGTCACCCTTGCAGCAATGGCACGGGAACCGGGCTATCGAACGAAAGTATGCGTTAAAAGCACTGACCCCAAAGTTGATCCAGTCGGAGCTTGCGTTGGGGCACGAGGTTCAAGAGTTAAAAGTATAGTTCGGGAAATGAATGGTGAAAAAGTTGACATTGTTCGTTGGTATGAAGATCCAATGGAGCAATTAGCTGAAGCCCTAAAGCCTGCAGTACCTCAGAATGTGAATCTTGATCGTGATAAAAGAAGAATGTACTTTGAGGTAGTGGAAGATGATTTATCTGTCGCCATTGGTCGAAAAGGAATCAATGCAAGATTGACTTCAAGATTACTTGGTTGGAAGTTGGACATTGGAAAAGTTGTTGTAAAGCAAGTTGGTTTTGATGAAAGGAAAAGTAAAGCCGCAGAAGCCCTTACATCAGTTGGCATTGAATTTGAGGTAGCAGATCGTTTGGTTGCATTTGGTCTTGTTAGCCCTGAAGCGTTTGAAGGAGTAACCGCTGATGACCTCGTGGGATTAGGTTTTGAATTGTCGATTGCAGAGGATGTACTTTCTAAAGTTTCCTCCGATGTTTCTTCTGGTGAGTAGTTCCTTTTTGTATTCCAGAGTTCTCAAAATAACCAAATTTAACCTGTACCTATGAGCGTTAGAATCCATGCAATTGCAAAGGAAGTCAACAAGACCAGCAAAGAGATTCTAGATATTCTTTCTGCCCGTGGTTACGAATTAAAGAGTGCCTCTTCTACCATTGACAATATAACTGCTGAATCTCTTGTTGAAGAATTCAAATCTGAGTCATCACCCGCAGCATCGTCTGGTGATGAGGTCGTAAAAACTAAATCAAGTAAAACCGAGGATGACTCCAGCGACAATGATTCTTCTTCCTCCCGAATTCCTTTAGTCAAAAGTAAGCAAGATATCGAACGTGAGAAAAAAGAGAAAGAAGAAGCTGAGCTTGCAGCAGTTCAGGCAGATGAATCAGTTGAAGAAGATTTGACTTCTCAAAATTCACAAGACCGAGAGCCAAATACCGAGGCTAAAACGCCTGTAATGGCACCACCACCTCCAACAACCAAGGCCTCTGCACCGCCACCACCTTCATCCTCAGCAGGGAAGCCTCAAGTTCCCGCACCCCCTACATCAACGAAAAAGGATGTTGATGTACCATTACAAGATGGGGTTGTCGAAGGAAACTTAGTAATTGTAAAACCTCCAATTGTAGTACGAGATTTTGCAGTTCTGCTTGGGCTCAAACCATTTCAGTTAATTTCTGAGCTCATGGAGATGGGTATATTTGCATCGATGAATCAATCGATAGATGAAGATGTGGCCAGGAAAATTTCTAAAATCAAAGGATACGATCTTGAGATCAAGCATCGAGGAGAAAAGGCTGACAAACCAAAAGCTAAAAAAGAAAAGATTGATGAAGATGATGAAAGCCTTCTTCAAATCCGTCCACCAGTTGTATGTATCTTAGGACATGTTGATCACGGTAAGACAACTTTGCTTGATACCATTAGGAAAGCCAATGTAGTTGCTGGTGAAGCAGGAGGTATAACTCAACATGTCGGTGCATATCAAATTGCTCATGGTGAACAAAAAATCACTTTTTTAGACACCCCAGGACATGCTGCTTTTTCTAAAATCAGAGAACGTGGTGCTAACTTGACTGATGTTTCAGTTTTGGTGGTTGCCGCAGATGATGGATTTATGCCTCAGACTGATGAAGCGCTTAAGTTCGCCCAACGCTCACAAAGTGTCTTAATTGTTGCAATAAACAAGATGGACTCCAAAGGGGCAGACGCGGAAAAAGTTAAGACTCAAATGCAGGAACGATCAATTCCAGCAGAGGATTGGGGAGGAGAAATAGTCACCGTTCCTATTTCAGCATTAAAAGGAGACAATGTTGAAGAGTTGCTGGACATGATTTTGCTACAAGCAGAAGTTATGGAGCTAAAAGCCAACCCTGATGCTGTTTCTGAAGGGGTGGTGATAGAGGCCAGACAGGAGGTTGGGCGAGGCCCAACGGCAACTGCAATCGTTCAAAAAGGGACCCTTAAAATTGGGGACTCGATTCATTGCGGTGAAGTATACTGCAAAGTCAAGGCAATGATAGACGATCAGGGTAATCAAGTTAAAAGTGCCCCACCAAGCACACCTGTTAATATCTTGGGCTGGTCAGGTGTTCCCGATGCAGGTGCTATTTTTAAGCGGAGTAAAAACGAAAGAGAAGCACGGCGTGAAGTTGATGATTATTTACAGATAAATAAGCAGGTTGATACAGAACCGTTAGAGGAAAGTGAAACTGAGTCTACTGGGGTTGATGCTCTGTTTGCCGCAATATCCAAAAGTAAAGCAACTTCATATAAAGTTATTCTTAAGGCTGATGTTAGAGGATCATTGGAAGCCTTGTCAGGGTCGCTGGAGTTGATAGACAGCGATAAAGTGTTACTTGAAGTTCTTCAAGGTGATGTTGGTCCGGTGACTAAGAATGATGTTCAAATGGCCAAAACTTCTGGTGCTGATGTAATTGGTTTTAACGTTAAACTAGATAACGGTGTGATGGGTGAAGCCAAGCATCAGGGAGTAAATGTTTTTCAGAACAACATTATTTATGAGATCATTGATTTGATCAAAGATAACATGGCTGATCTACTTGAACCTGAAACGGTTGAGAAAAAATCTGGGCGTGCTGAAGTTCGTCAGGTTTTCAAATTAAGTAAGGGAAGAACGGTTGCAGGTTCAATGGTTATGGAAGGTTCTATCACGCGTAATAAAGGAGCTCGACTTGTTCGTGGAAATGAAGTTCTTGCAGAAGGTAAAATTGAAACTCTCAAAAGATTCAAGGATGATGTAACCGAGGTCAAAGCCGGATTTGAATGTGGCATAAGACTTGATGGATTTGATCGCTATGAGGAAGGTGATGTAATTGAGTCTTTTGAGTTGGAAAAAACTCGACCGACTTTATAAATTTTGATCCGCTCAAATGAGCCTCCGATTAGCTCGAGTAAACGAACTTGTACTTAGGGAAATCGCAACCTATTTGAGCACTAGATACAGAAGCGAATCCGTAAGATGGACAATTACTTCGGTTGATGTTTCTGCAGATTTACGTAATGCAAAAGTTGCTTACTCTGTGATTGGAGAGGAAACTCACGCAAGGGAAGCGATGGCTTTTTTTCGAAAGCATGCTGGTGAAATCAGAAAGGTAGTCAGTACACATGTAATACTCAAATATTCTCCACAACTACATTTTGTAAGAGATTATGGTATAGAACGAGGAAATAGAGTTATGGAAATATTGGATGACTTGGAGTCAGATAAAGATGCTGAAGAATCTTGACTCATTGATGTGACACACCATTGTGACATTGTGCGTCGACTTGACTCAGTTTCTTGTCATTATTTTTCCCTGAACTTAGCCATCTCTTCGTAAGTACCTGACTGTAAGTGTGTAAGTAAATTTTTGTACTTGGGCATAAAAATTGCAACTAC
>NHDJ01000091.1 GCA_002167265.1 Verrucomicrobia bacterium TMED56
TATTGATTCGTTTAGGCAATCTAGTGATGTTGCAGATCCAGAAGGATATGCTGAAATCTCGGCGTTTGATCCCTTAACTAATCGTATTTTTGTAAGTAATGGTGAAAAGAAACGGGTTGATGTTTTTAACTTCAGCCGAGAAGGGAAAATTTCTTTTTCTCATAGCCTGTCCTTACCCTCTGGTTTCGGCGGTATCAATTCGGTTGCAGTCAGTAATGGTATGCTTGCGGTCGCCGCGGAAGCAGATGTTAAGCAAGATAAGGGTTCCGCGCTTCTATATTCAACCGATGCAAAAGCTGGTGATGCTCCCTTCGCAACCATCGAGGTTGGTTCTTTACCGGATCATCTCATTTTTACACCAGATGGACTGATGCTTTTGGTTGCCAATGAAGGTGAACCCAATGACGCGTACACAGTAGACCCTCATGGTTCTATCAGTATAATTAATGTCAAGGATGCAAGCCTGCTGAAATCAAACCCATCAGCCAATGTTACCCTGACAGCTAAAACTCTCGACTTTACGAAGTATAATTCCCGCAAAGCTGAGTTTCAGGAATCAGGAATCCGCATCTTCGGAAATGACGGAAATGCCACAGTTGCACAAGATCTGGAACCAGAATACATCGCAGTCTCGCCAGACGGAAAGCAAGCGGTTGTTACCTTGCAGGAAAACAATGCAGTCGCAATTGTTGATTTAGAAATTCTGGAAATTGTGGATGTGGCACCCTTAGGATTTAAAGACTGGGCAGCCCTTGGTCTAACTATGGATGCGACTGACAAAGATGAAGCATACAATCCGTTCTTGTGGCCCGTTCTTGGTATGTACCAGCCTGATGCGATTGCATCCTTTGCGGTAGGTGGCAAAACCTACTACATAACCGCAAATGAAGGGGATGCCCGTGAATATGATGGTTACTCGGAAGAAGTGAGGGTTGATGATCTCACCCTCGAATTTGGTCTCAGCTCGGTTTACGATGGTCTTTCGAAAGCTCATATTTCCAATGTGGATTCTTCTTATTCCTTTGAAGATGACCTTAATCTTCTCAGTCCTATCGGTTCAACCAGTGCCTTGATTGCGGAGGCTTCCACAGCCGGCACTAACGAGGATTTCTTAGTGGATGGCATGAGTGGGGATAGTGACTTTCCATTTGCCAAGTTTAAACCACTGGCAACGGTCGGTGAGTATGACCCAGTCACTGGTTACACATTAACTGGATACCCAGATGGACAAGCTGCCTGGTTGGCTGATGACAGTACGATCCGTGTTGCTTACCAGTCAGAGTCCTACGCCACTATGAGCAGTGAAACTTATCCATGGGAAATGAGTAGTAATGCAACTTTTACCGGTTCTCATATCCATACCATTGATTACGATCGTGAAAAGTTTGCCACATTCCTACACAATGGCAAGCCTGCCAGCTCGATGTTTAAGGCTTCGGGACACCTCTTCAGCAAAATCTACAATGTTTTTGGTAATGAGGTCGTAGCGAAAAAAGACGGTGGACTTTGGGGGAACCAGACCGACGAAAATGGCACCATTATTGAGTTTGCTGATTCCATGAAATTATCTCAGGCAGACTTTTTCTTTCAGTCTTTCTGCGGTGCTTGGTATGAACAAGCCAATAAATATGGAACAGGGATTGGTCTTGCGAATGATGTATGGTTCACCGCTGAAGAGTGGGCGATCAGCTATATGTTTCCGAATTACAGTCAAAGTGTTGCTGACTCCACTATGGGACTGGCTTCCATTGTTGTTGATATTGAGAACCAAACCGCGTACACCGCCCCAGCCCTTGGGCAGACAGGTTACGAAAAGATTATGCCAATTAACCCAGGTCATTCTGATTATGTTGTGATGGTGTTGGCTGGTTATAATCATGGACAGGAACCAGCACCGAACAAAATTTATGTCGGTATGAAGGGTAAGGCTGCCGATGGTACAGCTATCGCAAGTACTGCCAACAGTCGTGATAAGTTCCTTGCAGATAACGGTCTACTTTATGGAAAAATTTATGGATTGGCTGTTGCTACCGGCGATTATGCTGCTCTCGGAATTTCTACCATTGATCCAACTGAGAAGATGATGGATGCATACTTGAAGGACGCTGACGCTGCTGACACTTTCTCGGGTAAGTTCTTCCCGACATCGTTCCGTTGGGATGGTTTCGATAGTCCTGAAGCGGTTAAGAACACTGAAATGAAACTTTGGGAGAAAACTTCCGAGCAACCATCCGGACACACCTTCTTTAACGGTGATACCAAGACTGAACATCCTGCGGTTGATCCCGATATCACTAAGCACCGCTTTATCCAAAACATGACAGATGAAGGTGGTTTACTTGGTTTTGATTTAGGCGATCTGACTGCACAGCTTACTGCTGCTTCTGGCGACCTGCCAGCTTCTCTTGACGTCTCAGTTACACGGATCGTAGCCGCAGTGGATGGAGCGTTGGAGCTTGATACTGGAGGAAAAGGAGTTGGCCATGGATCTGACAAAACTGCATCGGAGCATATTGAAAAGGGGCAAAGCAAGATGGTAGCTCCAGATGGTTTATATTGGGTGAAAACCAAGGATGCGAATGTCTTGATTGTAGACGAAGATTCTGGGAATGATTACGGCGAAAGAAAATACGCTATCGTCATTGATCCTTCCGACATGACTTTGTCAGAAGATAACAAAGGTTATTTTCTGGCGATGGCTGGTGGAAGTAAGAGCCCACGGGCAGCTGCTGGAGTATCTGCACTCGGTNATGCNTACTCNAGCTCCACTTCNGCTGAGTTTTCAGGNAGNTGGAATGTNTCGGCANTNATTGATAGAAAAGCNGATGGNTCATTCTATNCTGCTTCTGAGCTNAGCGGTACCCAGNTAGAAACGATTAATCAATCCAAGACTCTAGCGCAGTCATCCTTTATCGGTGTCGTACAAATGAGGGGAGAATCCGGTGGAGCCGTCAAAGCATTCCGAAATGATAACGGTGGACAAATTTTCATGTTTAACATGAGTTTGCCGGGCTCAGCAACCTCAGCCATTTCGGGTCTTACCGCTGCACATGTTTCGAAGATTGATTCAGGAAAAGCCGGTGTTTTCGCCAAGGATGTCGCTTCCGCCAGAACAATCGGAGAAACTACCTCTTTAATTGCTGAAGCGGGNACGGCTTTGCACGATGACCAAATTGTCGACGGTGGTAGTGGTGACACGGACTTTCCATACCTTTCCGGAATTAAACCACTCGCTACAGTTGGAGAATATGATGCGGTTACTGGTAGGGTATTGACTGGNTATCCAGACGGACAAGCTGCCTGGTTGGCGGATGAAGACACAATTCGTGTAGCTTATCAATCTGAGTCCTATGCCACTATGGGCGCTTATGGTGAGACCTACCCAATGGTTATGGAGAATGGGGTGAGTTTCACGGGTTCACACATACATACCATTGATTATCATCGTGCTAAATTTGCCGAGTTTCTTAACAACTCGACTCCAGCATCTGATATGATCGAAGGGTCGGGCATTCTCTTTGATACTGTCTACAATATCTTCGGAGATGTCGTAACTAAAAAGTCTGCAGGAGGCCTTTGGGGTAACCAAACTGGTCCTGATAAAAAGATCAAAGAATTTGCATCGGACTACAAACTGTCTGAGGCCGATTTCTTCTTCCAATCCTTTTGCGGATCTTGGTACGAACCAGCCAATAAATACGGAAATGGTATTGGTTTGGCCAATGATGTTTGGTTGACTGCGGAGGAATGGGCAATCGGAAGAATGTTCGAGAATGGCACGTCCAACGATACCATGGGTCTTGCTTCTATCGTTGTTGATATAGCGAATGAAACCGCCTACACGGCACCCGCACTTGGCCAGACTGGTTACGAAAAAATCATGCCAATCAATCCCGGGCATTCCGATTATGTGGTTCTAGTGATGGCCGGTTATAACCACAACCAGGAACCTGCACCGAACAGAATTTATGTTGGTATCAAAGGTAAAGCTGCGAATGGTTCGAACATTTCCAGTAGTGCAAATGCCCGTGACAAGTTTCTTGCAGCAAACGGTCTGCTTTACGGAAAATTATATGGCTTGGCTGTCAAAGATAGTGACTACGCTGCTCTTGGAATTTCCACAATTGATCCTACTGAGAAAATGATGGATGGCTACATGAAAGACGCGGATGCGGCCAATACCTTTAGCGGAAAATTCTTTCCAACTTCTTTCCAATGGGATGGATTTGATACCCCCGAGGCAGTTGAGGATACAGAGATGATGCTCTGGGAAAAATCTTCTGAGCAGCCATCTGGTTACACCTTCTTTAACGGCGATACTAAAACAGAGCATCCAGCTGTTGATCCAGATATTTCCAAGCATCGTTTCGTACAGAATATGACCGATGAAGGTGGATTGCTTGGCTTCGATCTTGGTAATCTTACCTCACAACTTACCGCAGCAAATGGTGCATTGCCTTCCTCACTGGATGTTACAGTTACCAGGATTGTAGCTGCTGTTGATGGTGCTTTGGTTCTCAAGACCAATGGCAAGGGAATTGGACACAATAATACCTCGGATGCCTCCGAGCATATTGAGAAAGGTCAGAGCAAAATGGTTGCACCTGATGGTCTGTATTGGATGAAAGGTTCTGATGGTGATGTCCTGATTGTTGATGAAGATTCCGGTAACGATTACGGGGAGCGCAAGTATGCCCTGCCGATCAATTCTTCAGACATGACTCTTGCGGAAGCGAAGACAGGATACTTTTTGGCACAAGCTGCGGGCAAATACAGCCCACGAGGTCTTGCTGGCGTTTCTGCTTATCGTGGGGCAAACTCACAAGCGACATCCGCAGAATTCTCTGGTAGTTGGAATGTGTCCGCCCTGATTGCCAAGAAATCGAATGGGTCCTTTTACACCCAGTCAGAACTTTCAGGAACTGGTGAACAAGTTGTTAACGGAGCTATCAAGATTGCCGACTCGACGCTTATCGGTGTGGTGCAATCAAGAAGTGATTCGGGTGGGCCGGTAGCAGCTTTCAGAGCAGATGCAGGTGGTCAGGTTTTCATGTTCTCCATGGATTTATCCGGCAATGTTTCCCATGATTCAAGATTGGAATCAGAACTCAATACTCCAATCTTTGCTGAGTATAGTGATGATTATCCTGCACCTCATAAGTCATTACAGGATAAACTTAACCTTGGTCGTTTAAAAACCACCACCGCCAATGGTGACATTGATGGCGACGGAAAGCACGAGTTTATTTTTTCGTACGGTGGCCGTTCTTTCTCCATCTGGGATGAAAATGGTGAACAGGTATATGACTCAGGCAATATGATCGAACATATTGTTCGTAACCATCTCTCAGATTATGGTTCATCATACACCGAAAAAAGAAGCGATGATAAGGGTTCAGAACCAGAGGGTGTCACCATCGGTGTGGTTGACGGAAAAACTTACGCTTTTGTAGGCCTCGAACGTTCTGATGCGATTCTCGTCTTCGATGTAACTGATCCTAAAGCCCCAGTATTCCTTCAATTCGCAACCAATCCTGGGGATGTCAGTCCCGAAGGACTCGCTTTTATACCTGCCGGGGATAGTCCAACCGGTCATCCTGTTCTTATAGTAACAAATGAAGTGAGTGGATCCATCACCGCCTGGGGAATGTCCAACCTCCCTGTTGGTCCGGTTAAGGGACTCAGCATCCATCAGGACGCTGATGTGGCAATTTTGAGATGGGATGACTCTTCCTCAATTGAGAATGGTTATATTATTTACAGGCAAGAGGGTATAGGTTCCCCCTTTGTTGAATTAGGCCGGGTAAAACGTAATATTACTAGTTTTTACGATACTGATATTCAACCAGGACAATTTTATACTTACAAAATCCATGCGTTCAATGATGTTTCTGAGTCCAGAATGTCTCAGGTTAAAAGTTCGCAAGCTGATATCCGTCTAACTATTTTGCATGCTAATGATGCTGAGCAACTAATGCCGACTGCACTTGATTCAGGTAATTATGGTGGTGCAGCATTGTTCATTTCCAAAATGAAAGATCTCAGATCTGAGTTTAACTCTAAAGGACACGGAGTTTTGAGTATCTCTGCCGGAGATAATCTCATGCCAGGCAGAGAACTTTCAGCAAGCTTGGGTGGCGATACCCTTTATCACTCAATGTTTCTTGATCAAGCAGGTTTTGAATTTGTTTCAATTGGAAACCATGAATTCGATGCAGGTCCTGATGTAACCGCAAGTTTTATCAATTCAGCTAAATATCCAACCTTTTTGTCTTCCAACCTTAATTTCAGTGCACACAAGCCACTGAATGATTTATTTATCTCAAATAAAATAGTTAAGAGCACATTGGTGGATGTTACGATTGCAGACAAAATAATCAAAGTCGGTCTTGTTGGAGCTACCACCAAAAACTTGAACTTTATTTCAAGTCCATCTCCAGTCGTGGTTGATCTTAATGTTGTTGGAAGTGTTCAGGCAGAGGTTGATTCTCTTACTACCAATGGTGCTAGTCTTGTAATACTGGTAAGTCACTTACAAGGCGTTTCGGAAGAACTAAGCTTGCTTACGCAACTTTCAGGAGTGGATGTGGTTATCGCAGGTGGAGGAGATAATCGCTTGGCCAACCCATCGGACAAATTAATTCCAGGCGAATCTGCTGAAGGTTCTTATCCTCTCATTGGGTTAGACAAAGATGGATCTGCGGTGCCAGTCGTTACGGTTGATGGTCAACTTAAATATATCGGTCGCTTAACTCTCAATTTAACTTCATCAGGTGAAGTTACGGGTTGGAATGGCGGTCCTCAACGTGTCGTTGACAGTGGCATTGATCAGTTTCATGGCACATCCCCTGACATCATCGCTTATGAGACCATCGAAAATCCGATTGAAAAATATGTCTCAAGCCTGTCTGCACTGAAAATTTCGAATGAAATCTCATTTGCCCTTGATGGCGGAAAAGATGACATTCGTGCACGTGAAACCAATCTTGGAAACTTGATCGCTGACTCTCAACTATGGGTTGCTCAAACTTATGCTAAGGATAAAAATGCCCCTGTAGCTGATGTAGCTCTAGCCAATGGAGGAGGTATTCGAGCAAGCATCAACGAGTCAAGATCATCCAATTATAAAGCTTCAGTTGATGACACTTACACGGTCCTTCCCTTTGGAAATATTGTCACTGTAGTTCCTAATGTTTCGGCTGCTGAACTCAAACTCCTTCTTGAGAATGCATATTCTAAAACAGTTCTGTCAGACGGAAAACCTAAAAGGTCTGGTGACGGAACAGGTCGCTTTGCCCAGNTCGCAGGATTTACAGTTGAGTATGATATTACTGCGAAACCAATGGTTATGGATGAAAACAGTGTCGTCACCCAACAAGGCGTTCGTGTGGTCAATGCTGCCATGAACGATGGGAAAAAAATCATAGAAAATGGTATTCCCGCCGACAATTTGACTCTGAATGTTGCAATTGTTGATTTCCTTGCGGACAACAAGGGAGATCAGTATTTCACTTTTAGAAGTGGGGCGATCGACAACATCAAACTTGGTTTTACTTACCAGGCTGCATTAGCCGAATACATTTCGGCGGGTCTCAAGGGTGATTTAAGTAAGTATGAAAAACCAGATGGCCGAATCAAATTTGACGCAAAAGCTTCAAGTGATGGTGTACAGGCAAGTTCTGTGAGTGGATTTTTTCCAGGTGCAAAGAAATTGGAAGGTGGATGGAAAGAACTCTCTTGGTTCGGAAGTTTTTGGGACCAAGAATTTCCTTGGATATATCATGCCGAGCATGGCTGGTTGTATGCTGGAGGAACTGGAGGTGCATCCATGTGGTTCTATGATTTGCAGACTGGTTGGTGGTGGACCAACGAACAGCATTATCCTTATGTATATTTGGATTCTGTTAAAGATTGGATTTTTTATCAGAAAAATGCACAAAGTAAAAATAGGTTCTTCTATCTCTTCAGTGATGGCGGGAATTGGGTAACTTATCCCAAGTCCGGACAATAGGAAAAGTTTTATTTATAATTTTTCCATGGAGAAAAAAAAACAATGAAGAAGATAATTTCCATTTCGTTACTAGTAAGTTTTTTGGCACCGANTATCGNTTTNTCACANGACGGNAACAGCAGCATTAGCGATAANCCTTCAGTCAATCCGGGAGANAATCCCNNTTACAACCCTAGTGAAAACCCNGATNCTCAGTTGAGNATACCGTCATCGGNTGATAAACCCAATGTCTCGCCTACCGAGGANTCTCCATCTGATCCTAATCTTGGTAAAGTACCCTTTGGCAAACCCGGTAATGTTCATTATCATGATTCCACNAANATAACTNNTTCGGGNTCTTCAACGAGCACCACTAAATTAGATCTTTTGGAAAATCATTCTGATTTAGATGCTGAAAAGGTTCTAAACCTGGGGAATGATGATATAGCAGAATTAGATAAAATCTTAGCCACTGCTGGNAAAGGTTCTGACAAAGCTAANAAAGCTGTGGAAATTGCAGACAGAATCAAAAATGACAAAGGTTTCAAGNAAGGAGACTCCACAAAAGTTCTTCGTTTNATCACTGATTTTGGAGCGGATGTTGACAGGATTCAAGGTTTTACCACTAGCCGAGTNCTCTTCATNGCTGACCTGAGTTCCGTGGACGGTTTAGACACAAATAAAGTTTTGAATTTCAACGATANGGAATTGGATGTTTTAGANAAATTTAACACACTTTCCGGNGGTGATAAAAACAAAGCCAAGAAAGCAATTAATTTAAATGACAGAATTAAGAATTTTGCCGGAGCCAAAGAGGGTGATGGAGAAAAAGTGCTCAGATTGGTTGCCGATGTTGGGCTTGATGTGGATAAACTTGATTCCTACTCCGATTCACGCGTTCTTCTCATAGCAAACCTTGGAACGGATGCCAAAAAGGCCCATAATGCTTTCCAGATTTCTGAAAGGTTTACGAGTAAATCGACCACTATTGCAGGGCAGAATTTAGCCGATGTTGCCTTGGGACTTTGTGCTAACGACGAAATTGGTCTTGGCGTGGAAACTCTAGAAATTTTAACATCAGTTGATCAAAGCAGTGAATCCATTTTGGTGGGATTAAATAATGTTTTCAACAAAACTGGACAAGAAAAAGCTAAAGTTCAGAAACGCAAGTCTAGCTTTTTTAAAATTACTGAATCTGCACAAAGTAATTTTCTTTTATCAAAACTTTCATCAGCACAAGCTAGTAATGAAAGTGCAAAAGTGGTCAACCCAGTGGAACAGCTTTTTCTTCTTGATGAAAAAGTGATTGAGAAAATCGCCGCCGTCGACACTGCACCCGATGTACTTGCGGGCAAGGCCATTGAACAGTTAAAAAAATCATCCTTATCAGAATCCTTGAACCTTGATTTAGATCCTGCAAGTCTAGAAATTCAGGATATAAACTCGATTTTTAATAGTTATGACCGTTTAGAATCAACAGGACTAGCTGGTGATACAGACTTTGAAAATGTCAGAGAACAAATAGCCTCCATTATTGTACTAGATGTCGTCAGCGATAATTTCAAAGTGGAGGTTGTAAATTCAGATGGCACTGAAACTCCTGTCGAAGCCGCTGTTCAATTTTCTGATGTTTCTGGTGCTTACGGCGAATCCGTTCTACTGGAAATTGAAGGACTTTCTTCTTCAGCAGAAATCGTCGAGGAAATGAATGAACTGAACCCATCCTTGTTTATTGCCCATGTTCAGGAAAATAATGATTTCGATCATCATTCGGAAATTACCAATATGCTGGGTGCTGATGCCTCGACTGATGCTGCACAAAGATTAAGACGCTCATCACATGACACCGAGCAAGTTTCTGCTTTGACTAAGATTAAAGAATTTCAACGGGATACCATTATTGATGAGGTTCTTTCAACCTATGCGGGGGTCATACCTGTTGGTAAGGAAGCGATGCAAGTAATCTTATCACCAGGGAGCGAAGAGGAAGAGCATCACCATGAGGAAGCAATGAATTCGGCTTCTCATGCTCACTTTGCCCAATACATTGACGATGTTGTCCCGGATGAACTGTCTGCAGTTGGTGAGACAGGCCAGGCATCATTTTCTAATCAGCTTTCCAATCTTAGAACTAGATTGTCTAATGTACGTTTAGCTCAGATGGGGCTCCCAACCGGGGGTGATATTCTTGATGGCATGGTAGCCCAAAGTATTTCTGAACTACAAAATGATGATCAATGGACTGCACAAACAAATGGTTCTATTCTAGATAAGTATTTGAGAAAAGCTGTTGATCAAAAGGCAATTGATGCAAGGAATGGTTTTTTTGCACAGTTTTCTGCCTCTTTTACCGAAGATAATCTACAACAAATGGATGGTGATTCTTACGGTTTGACCTTGGGCGTTGACCAGCAACTTTCAGAATCATTTACCTTTGGCATTATGGGAGGTATTGGAAAGGCTGACTCAAGTGGGTCTGGTATTGAAATCGATACTGATAGCTTATTTGCTGGAATTTACGGTAATTGGTTATCGGGTGACACATTTATAGATGGATACTTTTCTATTGGATTCCACGATACAGAAACAACCAGGAAAGAAAATTCTGGTGCAGTACTTTCGTCTTCTCCTAACAGCAACCAATACACCGCGAGCTTAACTTTCGGTAAGGTTCTAGAATATGAGAGCTTTCTTATTACCCCGACCATTGGTCTTACCTATGATCAATTTAAGACAGGTGATTATACTGAATCGGTTACCACGCAAAGCTCAAACGGGGTTCCAGCAAGCTCTAGCCAAATGTTTGAAAACAACGATTATTCACTTCTTTCATCATTAGGTTTAAAGATAGCTCATTTTCATTATCAGCCAGAAGGAAATGTTCTCATTCCTGAATTACGGGCTTCATGGGAACACGATTTTGACGATGATCCTACTTCTCAAAAAGTAAGGATGCTCTCACATAGCGAGCCTTACACAATTGACGGTCGCCCAGAAGATACTGATTATGGCTTTATTGGAACAGGAATTACCTCATTGGACAAGAATGGAAGAACAGTTTATTTGCACTACGATTACATGATTGGAAAAAGTGATTTTGATGCCCACTTTCTCAATCTTGGATTTAGAATTCTTTTTTAATCAATTTAGATTAAACTAGCCTCCTGTTAAAGGTTCCCCTACCCCACCACCCTCAAAACCGCCCTCTTCAACTCGTCGCTGAGACTGCCCCATCTTTTGACAATTTGAGTCAGCATCTGACGGTCTTTGCCAGAAAAGTGAGTCAATATCTGAGTCAACGGTCCAAACCCTTCAATCAATCTCATGCACTCCTGCAANGGCAGTAAACTGGTATCCAGATAAACCTGATCGGTTAACCTACNATCACTATGTCTCATTAACTCCTNAGCTTTCTCAGCAGGCCAACCTTGAGCTCACGGGACTGCTGTAAATTCAGTTATTAACTCCCCGCTCTCAATATCGACCATGCGAAGTCCGCCCTGGGAGTCCCCAGTTAGAAGTCGCCCNCTATCGTTAGAGACCGCTAGAGACAAATTATTGCATTTAGCAGGGAATTCTTTTCCTGTTTTACCACTTTGGAGATCTATCATCTCAACCCCGGGCATAGCACCTGAAAAGATAAAATGTTCGGCTGAATCGAGCNCGGCTATATGGTAGATAGATTCGCTTTGATCCGCCAACTCTTTGACGGTTTGACCACTCTCAGTTCTCCAATACATCACTTTACCTTTACTACAGGCAGATAAAACATGTTCACCAGTTTCATCGAATGTCACGCTGTAGACGCCACCATCATGTCCGTTGTAGGTGGAGATTCGACTGTTGGTTGTCAGGTCGAACACCTTGGCAGTGTGATCTTTACTGCCTGTAACAATTTTGTTTCCATCGGCACTCCATGCCAAGTCATTGACCCAGTTGGAGTGATTGGTAAAAGTAACCAACTCCTGCCAGGTTTCACTATCAAATACACGGACTGAACCATCGGTTCCACAGGTTGCGAGGCGGGTTCCTGTGAGATTGAATTTTGCTGATAAACAGAGGTCATCTGACTTATGGAGCAATTGAACAAGAGATCCATCTGAAAGATCAATTACTCTGACTTCACCAGAACGTCCCGGACTGCCTCCTGCGACTGCCACCTGTTTGCCGCCTGGATGAATATCGATTGAGTGAATCCGTTCAGGCAGACCCGAAATCCTTCGTTGTAATTTCCCATCTCTTGCGGCCCAAACCAGCATCTCGTGATAACCACTGGTCAAAATGGATTGATCCCCATGTGCAAACGCAACAGCCGTAACTGGAATCGCCCTGGAATATTGCGGGGGTGGGTCCGGATGCTTCAACCCCGGAATAATTTCAGCCAGGGTTGCTTTAGGATCATCACCGTCAAAAGTTTCACCTTCCTCCTGCCAACGTTTGAACAAAGCTATAAGTTCTGCCGGCAACGGGTCTGCGTCTGGGGGCATAATTTCATCCTCATCATCGGTCACTATTCGATAGTGCAATTCGTCGAACCCCACTTTCATCGCACGCTCAAAGGTATCAACTCGATAGCCGCCTTTTGATTTCTTGGGTCCATGGCAGGATTGACATTGNTGTAATAAAATGGGAGCAAGGTCTGCTTTGAAAGAAACAGGCTGCTCGGCTTGTGATAAAAGAGGAGTGATCAGCGAAGCAACCACAACGGATAGCCTATTAATATTGAAACAAAAATTCATCACGATTGATTGCGACCCACACGATATCCTCGAGTGCCTGACCCTTGTCCTTTGCACCATCAAAATATTCTAGGGCTATCTTTTTCTCCTTATCATTTGGTTCCCTGGAAAAGGCACGCAGGTATAAATCTAATAGGATTTCATCTGTGGGTTGCTTGTCCTTGTGCGCAAGGTGGAAGCGGTTATTTTGATCGGACAGCATCCCATGCAGCGTCTTACCATTAAATAGCTCCAGGGCTTGCCCGAGACTGGAATCATCACCCCGCTCACATTCGCATACGGTCTGGCGCTCTGGCATACCAAACACTTTGAGAAATTCAATATCACCGATCTTTTCTCGATCATGTATCTTTAAATCTGGGGCCGGTAACTGGGTGGCACGAATCCCCGGTGGCACGGATGCAAAATCTTCCCTGACCCCAGTGAGGTCACTTAGAGCATCGACCAACTGTTCGGCCGTCAAACGCCTTGGGTAGTACCTCGAAAAATAGCGATAGTCCGTTTTGTTCCACTGATTGGTTTTACTACTAGCCTGGTAGGTTCGCGAATTCACAATGGTACGAATGATGTGTTTACGATTAAAGTCATGCTCGACAAAATCCGAAGTCAGTGCATCCAACAAAGGCTGATTGGCGGCCGGGTTGGTATCACGCAAATCATCGAATGGTTCAACGATTCCACGGCCCATCAATTGAGCCCAGATACGGTTGACCTCTACCTTGGCAAAAAATGGATTTTCCTTGCCGGTTAACCACTCGACAAATGCCTTGCGTCGATCCAACNCCGAATCGAGNTCCAACTGGTGCGAACCTGGAACCCATGGTACCACAATCTCGTCTGTCGCAGGATGCCTGACATCACCTTCATCATTCATCCAAACNACGATTTCCCCTTTGCGCCCGGTTTTACGAGTTTCNATCCGATTGAAGAAAGCGCTCAACCCATAGTAGCTATCCTGGGTCCACGGTTCATAGGGATGGTTATGACATTTGGCACAACCGATACGAGTTCCGAGAAACAACTGAGCGGTCGATTCCATGATATCCGAGGTATCCGAACCTGACCGATAGAAGTTGCTGGTGGGTGTGATTAAATTACTCCCGGTAGCGAGTAAAATCTCCTTGGCAAATTCATCATAGGGTTGATTACTGGCTACCGAATCGCGAATCCAGCGATGAAACTTCACCACCCCGCCATGCCCCATCTGCCGTGCCGACAGCTTTAGCACATCACCCCATTTTTGAGTCCAAAAAAGGGTAAATTCCTTTGTCTCCAGCAACTTATCGATCAATTTGCTTCGTTTATCAGGAACATTGCTGGCCAGAAATCCAGACACTTCTACTGGCTTTGGTAACAACCCTGTTAAGTCCAGATGAACCCTTCGGAAAAACTCGGAATCACTAGACAATCCAGAGGGAAGATATTTAAACTTTTCCAACTTCTCGTAGATAAGCTCGTCCACATAATTAGCAGGTCTTTCGGTTTCCCAAGTTAGATCTGGCACATCTTCAACGAAACTGACGATTGTGCTTTGGATATATTCAAGGTAACGAACAATCACCGCAGCCTCTCCCCTGCCCATACCGACCGCCAAGCCATGTCGACTGACGCGACAGATCTTTTCATCTGAACTTTCGTAGGTCGCCAGATGGGTAATATCCTTACTAGAACCATCATCGAACATGGCCTCGACCCGGAACTGCTGAGTGTGGTGTGGACGCTTAAGAGCGAGATCAGCTCCAGGCGTGAGGCTTATCCCAGTGCAGCGGGGTGGCTTTTTCTCGACATGACATCCCGATTTGATCCAGTTCACCAAGACCTCATGTTCGATATCAGAGTCTCTAAGTCTTAAACCACCTTCATGAGCCACATCATTCCTGGGCTTTGCCAAGAGCAAACTTTTCTCAGGTTCGATCAGGTTGACCCGGCGGCCAAATTCTTCGTTGATGATCGTGTATTGATCACTAACAGGATCAAATCCCCACAAAGAAAGCCGGAATTCGCCTTTGCCATGTGGCGCACCGTGGCATCCACCTGCGGCACAGCCTGCTTTTGATAGCGCGGGCAATGCCTCGTAGTAGAAGGAAACCGGTTCCTTCGATTTTTGATTTGTCACCTTGAGAGACATCGATGTCGTGCAATCGCCCACTGAAACGGTAACATTGGTTTCACCATTCGCTAGGGGTTTGATGGCACTGCGCTCTCCTGATTCGGCAATGACTTGTGATGAAAACTTGAGGGTAGCGGCACGCGTAAGATCGGCGATCTCTCCGTTGGCGTAATGCCCTGTGACCACCAACTGCAACTGATCCCTTGGGCCGCTGATAATGAATTCACTCGGTGACACCTCTATCCTTTCTGGAGTGCCCACTTGTATAGGAGAAATTGCCAGATCAGCCTCATCATGTTGAGCACTCTCCCCCAACACTAACTGAGTCGATAAACAAAGGAAAGAAATCAGACTCATCAGAGTATATTGGTAGACTGTACACTGTTTAAAAAGCTTAATCCTCGATCTCATGACTCCATGCCCCCTTTGCTTTTGATCAAAAAATACACGTTTCCCGATACGCCTTCTGGCCATTGGATCATATTCAATGGAGTTTTCTTCAGCGGTTCTTCGGTATCGATGGTGGTACGGTAAGTCTGACCATCGATTTCTGCTTCGCCATAGAAGCTCGTCACAATTAGGGGCTCAGATTCCTTGGGAATCTTTATCACCGCTTCAACATCGCCTCTCTTTTCAGCGATTACGGCTTTATCCATTTCAAAAACTGGGCTTTTTATTGTGATTGGGCCATCATATTGATGCCGGATCACCCGAAACCGGATTTTCACCTCTTTGCCAGGCTCGGTAATGTAAAAATCCTGATGAAAGGTTGTTGCCAATTCAAAGGGTGCAGTCTTAGTAGAGATATCGACTTGATAGGGTAATCCCTCTCGATCGAGCAAATCGGAAATATGTAGATGGTAATTCCCACCCTTTGGGATCCTTTTTCGTAGCGGTTGAAGCAGAGAGTCTCCATTGCCAAATCGTGCGATGCGACCTCCTTCTGGCTCATGTAAATCCATCAACAGTTGTGCTGGCGACCCCAGTTCGAGAGTTTTTGGCATCACGGTTAAATACTGACCTTGTTTCAAATCCAAACTGATAGAAGCAGGAGTCTTCCCGGTCTCATCCGCATTTGACTGCATTTCAACAACGGGTGACACCTGAACGCACGCCTGAATATTATCTCGCCACAGTATATCGTTAATCTTTAGCGAGTATTCACCATCTGCAGGCGGATCGAAAACTACATACGGATCGCTGCCGTGCACTTCGCTATCATCGATCATCTCGATCGGCATCCCTTCAGGATCAAAGATCGTCATTTGCAAATCGCTGTCTTTGTTCAGTCGATTCGACCAGACCTGACAGACAAGTCGCTTACCTTTCTTCGCCTGAAATCGATGCTCATATGCCTCGAGACTTTTGGTTCTAAATGAGGTTGCTTCGTGAATGTCAACAAAAACAAAAGTGGGCTTGGAAACGCCTTTTAGATTCCAGGCTCGTATGGCCATTGGCCCCGCCGGTACATCCTTGGCAATCTCTACTTCGAAGAAGTGTTGATTATTGGTGTTGTCTTCTTCTTCCAACAAAGTCCATTTTGAAGCATGATTAGTCCAGATTCGCGTGGGCCATTCTAATAGTTTGAACTCATTACCCTTAATCTTAACCTTGGTCTTTTTACCAGCTTCCAAGTAGATCGGTTCGATAGTATCGATCCTGGGGGCGGCTTCAAGCCATACCACTAACAGGAGACCGAACACAAACATCCAGATCGTTTTGGATCCTGTAGGCATAGCTCTTACTTGGCTGTAACTTTTACAGGTTTGGAGATGTCAATAAGGAAGATGTCCTTCTGACCATCCCTTTCACTGACATATACAATCCGTTTGCCATCGGGATGCCAGGAGGGAAAATCGTCCCGCTCCTCGTTATCGGTGATCCTGACCACATCGCTGCCGTCAATATTCATCACATAGATCTCGTAATTGCCGTCACGGGTGCTGACAAAGCAGATTTTTGAGCCGTCGGGTGATACCCTGGGACGAATATCCATGATGCGATTTTCCGTGAGCCGATGTTCCTCGCCGCCTTCAATATCACGAATGTAGATCTCGTAGTTATTTTCACGGCTATTGGCAAAGACCATTTGCTCGCCGTTTGGAGTAAAAGATGGCCAATGACTGAGCCCTTCAGTTTCCGTGAGTTGTTTTTTGTCCTTCCCTTCCAAATCCACCGACCAAAGTTGCATGGGGCCTTTTTCTGCGAAGGCAAAAATCACCCGCTTGCCGTCAACTGTGAACACTGGCGTACGATAAGCACCTCGCCCGGAATGGTCGATGATCGCATCTTTTTTGGCCCCCAGATCGCGGATCACCAATTTTCCAGTAAGGTTGCCAACGCATTCACTGAAGGAGACAAAGCGCTCGTCTGGTGAATAGGCAAGCTCGGTTTGGTGACTTCGGTCATCATCGAAAAGCGGAACCGGTTCGGGCTCAGGATCAGATAAATCCAGGCTCACTGCTCTTATCAGATCGTCTGTTTCATCGAGGCAATAGACGAGCGTCTTACCTTGGGCGATAAAAATTGGATCGCGCTTGTTGGAGCCATCATAAGTGATGCGCTCTTCTTCTGCATACCCATAGAACCCAAGGCTTACGGCAATAAAAACAAACTTAAATAAGCTCATGGATCACGCTGCCTCCATCCAACACTTTCATCTCCGCACGTTTGCGAGCCCCAATGCCGCATAGCTCCGCAATAGTGGTTCCCACCTGCAAAGGCGTGATGGGTCGGGTGATTGGATGCTCCGCTTTGGCATCGCTTTCACCTATCACTCG
>NHDJ01000092.1 GCA_002167265.1 Verrucomicrobia bacterium TMED56
TGGCAATTTCGTTATCAAGATTTTGCAATTTCACCCGCAGCATCGCAGCTTGCATTTCGTCTAAACGGCTGTTGACACCTTGGTAGAGGTTTTCATCGACATACCCAGGAACTCTTCTCTCGGGAGTCTTCACAAACTCCTCAAAAGCAACTTCTTTTCTTTTGTAAACATTTCCACTTGCATCTTGGGTCGTGTTGGAATTTGCAATGTTTTGAGCAATAATTTCCAGCCGAATCTTTTCTGCTGATAAAGCCGAGCCTGTTGACTCAATTCCAGGTATTAAATTCATTGTCATGGGATCAACTAAAGATTAAGACCTACCCTTGATCGCTTGGTTAAGAGTTTTAATTGAACTACCAACGGCTCTGGTTAGATATTCGTAGTTTAATGCATTACGGTTCATTGCTAGCATTTCCTCGTCAAGTTGTACGGTATTACCATCCATCCTGACTGGTTTTGCCTGCGTATCCTCGGCACTTCTTGGGAGTAAAGCTTTAACACGCCTAAAATCCTTACGATCGACTGCTCTTTGCAATTCAACTGAAAATGTCTTGGGTAAATCTCTTCTCTTAAAACCGGGAGTTTCNACATTNGCCAANTTNTTGGAAAGTGCTTCATGNCGCAGGTGAGTNGCATCCAAAAGTTTTTTNGAAATAAGGTANTTTTCTTGGCTGTATAAATTATCAAGTACTGCGGTCATGCGNACATGCAATGCACAAAGCATGCCAAAAGCAGTAAAATAAAGGGCTTAAAAAATTAATTAGAAAACTGCAGATATTATGATTTAATGATTAAAACAATTGCAAAGCTAAGCGTAATAAAAAATAAGAAATACCTGAAACTTCATATAATTAAACNCGANTATTCTTTTTTTGAGCCTCACTAACAATGAGGATATTGGGAAAAATATGAAATCTCCAAATTTTGAAAATTGTCAAATTGCCCTTGATTACAACTCGGGCGAAACTATCGACTGTGCTGATGAGATTTCAGATTGGATTGGTATATCCAAAAGCAAGATCATCAACAAAAACTTTCATTCTCTCATTACCAAGTTGCTTCCTCAGTGGGGAGATGTTTTGAAGAAAAAAACGCACCAACGAAAACTAAACCAATTCTTTCCTATAGAGAGTAATTCACTGGGCGTCTTCTTATCAATAGTACCGTATAAAGAACGAGAACTATCAATTATTTCTATTTCTCCTGCACTAGCACCCCATGATTCACTTAAGAATGCATTTCTTGGAGATATTATGAAAAATCCGAGAGCCATTGCCAATACACTTATCAGATTGCAAAAAGCTGAAAACAGATTGGATGACTATGTGAAAAACTTCCCTGGAATCTTTTTCACTCAAAGGGTTGACATGACTTTCAGTTATCTTTCACAAGGAATTAGGAATCTTTTTCCTAGTGAATACCCAAAATTCAGCAGAAATGGTAATTTGTTCCTTGAAAAAATAGTTGAAAAGGACCGGGAATATTTCCAAAGCGAACTTAGGCAAAATTCCAACCGTAAGGTTACTTTTTCCCTTAAATACAGACTAAAACTTATTCCAACGAATCAACTGTTATATATATTAGACATTCGAACACCCGTTATTACACCTGGTGGAAAGTTATTGGGATATGATGGAGTCCTTGTAGATATCACAAGACAATCCATAGCAGAACATCGAGTATCCAATTCAGTCTGGAGGGAGGGACTTACAACACTTACAAATGGATTGGTTCACGATTTTAGTAACTTGATGTCGGGAATTTTTTCAATCAGTGAATTATACTACAGTATGATGGAGAAAGATGACCCCATGTCAAATGGTATGGGCCAAATCAAAAAAAGTGCCATGCAGGCCCAACAATTAGTTAGAAGAATAATTGACCTGCACAAAGAAAAGCCTGCATGCAGAATGGTTCATGATCTTAGGCTTTTATTGAAAGATCAAATGGACTTACTTGAAATCATAATTCCTCGTGGTGCCAAAATAAAAACGGAATTTGGGAATGAACCATTGCCAGCTTTAATTGAAGAAACTGGATTCCGCCAAGTCATCCTAAATTTAGCTATCAATTCTAGGGATGCAATCGACAGAAACGGTAAAATTTCAATTTCAATCAAAAGAGTGGAAACTGGCGACACCATTATGAGCGGAACACAAGCAAATCCCGAAAAAGCAAAATGTACTGGTGCTGAAATATCAATCTCTGATAACGGAATGGGAATCGATGGTAAGGTAACGGACAAGGTTTTTGATGCCTTTTTCACTACTAAAGAAAGTACCGGAGGCTCAGGCTTTGGATTGTATAATTCCAAACTTTTCATTGAAGATCATAATGGAAAAATAGCTTTCTGTTCCGAATTAGGAAAAGGAACCACATTCTATCTTTTCCTGCCCCTGGTTGACACAGAGGAATCTGTTCAGCGAAAAAAGAAAAGAGCCAAAAAGGCAACTCGAGAATTTGTGAAAATACGAAGGTCTAACCCAGCAAAGTAAAAACTTTGCGAAATTTCATGAAATTTTGGATTCAAGCATAATCTCTAAAATCATATAGGACAGGATCTCTTATCGGTTTTTTTTGTAATTTACGAATCCCTTTTGATTTTGAATTCTCCAGATCATTTTCCTGAGTAAGCTCACCCTCATCATTACCTAGAACATCTCCCATATTTTCCTCAATTTTGTCAGGTGAAACCCCCTCCTCCAGTTTTCTTAAAACTTCCTCCATTGGTTCATCAACCTTTTCACCTGCCATTTCGCACAAACGCCTCATCATTGAACCCATCTGACGCGGGTCAGGATTATCATCGTCCAGTCCACCCATCGACTTTTCAAGTTCGCTCATTATGTGGTTAGCTTTTTGGGGTTCCATCCCCTCAAAAGGATTATCACTAGAAGGTGATGATANTTCAACATCATCATTCTGTGGTTGTTCACGGACTTGACCCGTAATCGAAAAACCAGAAACCATTCTAATCATTTCAAAGTTTTGACCATCCGGACACTTNGGCGTAGTTTCATTCTGAATTATACTGGGAGAGTAAAACTGATAAATTTTATTGGTTTTTGGAGAATGGTACTCGTAAATAGGCATTTTGATATATCTCATACTAAAAAGCGTTACCTTGACAAGACTCCATTAAAAATAAATTGAAAGAATACACCCTCTTTACACAATGCAAACGACAATAAAGTTTGGTAGATATTTAATTTTTCCTAATTCTAAAAAGATCAGAATTCTTCTTCCGATCATTTATTTAATTCTTCTTCAAATACTAACTGGGTTCCCAAAGGAAGATACCTTAAAAAATTTAAATGTCAGTGAGATTGCAATTCAGTTTTCAAGAGGAATTTTTGACTATCCTTTTTGGCTTCAGGATTTGAGCCATGTGCCTCTTTTTTTTATTTTTGCNTGGTTATCAAATTGGTTATTCCCATCAAAAAACTCATTTAATGATATAGGNTTTAGCAAATCCGCCATGGTTTTTTCCCTCTTTTACGCCACCTTTAATGAGTTCATCCAAACATTTATTCCAGATAGATTTCCCTCGCTTGGAGATATGGTTATGAATCTGGTTGGAGTATGTACTGGATTCTTAACCTACAGTCTTGTTCTTAAGAAAACTTTAACCGTCAAAGAAAGTTGACTATTTTTCAGACATAGCCACTTCTCTCTCGAAAAAACTTGGGTGTGAATGATGAAAAAATGATACCCATGGATGTGGCAAAGGATGGGACAGGTTTTTCTTGTACATTTTGGCAAGTGCATTGGTGAGTTCACAATGATCTCCGATCGTTTCCATTGCGAAACGGTCTGCTTCAAACTCATGTTTCCTAGACCAATAGTTTGACAATGGGCTTAACCAATATGTNAGATACGGCAAAAAGATCATGAAACCTACCGTGATCGCTGAAAATGATGAGACAAGTTCAATTGGTAAATCTAAGCTTTCAAACAAAATCTTATTATTAAGACCCTGAGAAAACAGCCAGAAACCAATTAGACCCAAACAAAAGAATGTAATTAATCTTTTGGGAATATGACCCATTTTATAATGTCCAATTTCATGGGCCAGCACTGCCTCTATTTCCTTTTCTTCCATTTGCTTTATTAATGTATCAAAGATGACAATACGTCGAAATTTGCCAAAACCGGTGAAGAAAGCATTAGAGTGCCCAGACCGTTTACTGCCATCCAAAACATCAATTTCTTGAGCTAGAAAACCAGCCTTTTTCGACAATGCCTCAAGTCTATCTTTAAGAGATCCGTCTTCAAGGGGAGATAATTTATTGAATAGCGGTAAAATTAATTTTGGCCACAAGACCATTAAAGCAAGCTGAATTCCAAAAAAAGTCAGAAAAGCCCAAACCCACCAAAAGTCGGAGATTTGTGAAAAATATCTGTAAAGGTTAATGAGAATCCAGAAAATCAACGATCCCAGAAAAATAGACAAGAAAAACTCCTTAATCTTGTCAGTTATCCATAATTTCTTCGAGGATTTATTAAATCCAAAATTTTCCTCAATTTTAAATTGTCTCCACCAATCAAAAAAAGTGGATGGCAGTTGAATTGTCATTAAAAAAATCAATGACAAAAAAGCGCAAATCACACTGCTTTGCTCTTGGTCGGTATTCCATTGGGTAAAAAACCAAGGATATAAATAAATTATAATAATTGGGAAAAAAATAATTGATACAATGTCCTCGAAAACGGAGAAGTTTGTCTTGGCTATCGAATATTTTGAGGTTTCTTCCCACTCCTTCTTATCCATGAGCTTATCAATGTTTACAGGAGGAGATTTTCTTAATATTTCAAAGCGTTTTAAATTCAGATATTTAAGAAATAACTCCCATCCAACCTGTAAGACAGCCACGCACAACAAAACTTTTTGTAAATCTGACATATCTTANAAGCTTATCCCTTTGAGTAAATTATGTCGACTGCGTAGATCCTAATTTTAATAGATTGCGAAAGTTAATGGAAAAAATATCATGTNAATATGTCAGAAAAACCTTCGATTAACGCCAACGCTAAAAAAATCTCTGATTTACCATATGAGGAAGCCATCAACGAATTAAAGAAAATAATTGAAGAAACTGAGGCGGGTGAAATTCCTTTGGAAGATATGGTAAAAAACTACAACATAGGTATGAATTTATTAAAGCATTGCCAATCCCAATTGGAAAAAGCCGAATTTAAAATGCACGAGCAGGATTCAAATTCAGAAGTAAATTGCTAGAAAACATGGAAAAATTTCCCACTTTAGCAAAAATAAAAGGACCTGATGATCTGGCATCTTTAGATGATACCGAGATATCAAATTTGGCTTCTGAAATCAGGCAAAGAATCATTGAAGTAACTTCTAAAAACGGTGGCCATGTCGGCCCTAACTTAGGCGTCGTGGAACTATCAATTGCACTGCATTTGGCATTCGATTCTCCCATAGACAAATTTTGCTGGGATGTGTCTCATCAAGGATATGTGCACAAGCTTCTTACTGGTCGTAATAATAAGGGATTTGATAATCTCAGGAAATCCGGTGGGCAAAGCGGATTTTTGAATCGTTCAGAAAGTTCACACGACAGTTTTGGAGCCGGTCATGCTGGAACTGCGCTATCTGCCGCACTCGGCATGTGTGTAGCAAGAGACTTAAAAAAAGAGGACAGTCATGTTGTCGCCATTGCTGGCGATGCAGCTTTCACATGTGGTATTACGCTAGAAGCATTAAATAATATAGCCTGTAGTACAAAACGGTTCATTCTAATACTAAATGACAACGAATGGTCTATAGCTAAAAATGTGGGGGCTCTTTCGAAGTATTTTAATGAATTAATTACCAACCCACTTTATAATAGAATTCACAAAGACGCGGAATCTTTCTTGACCAATATTCCTTTTGGCAAATCATTTATCAAATTTGTTTCCAAAGCAAAACGGGATACGAAAGAACTTATTGCTCCTTCGAGCATTTTTGAAAAACTCGGCATCCGTTACCTTGGCCCTATTGATGGACACGATGTTAAAGCTTTGGTGAATTTCTTTNATTTTGCCAAGAAATCNACTGAACCGATTGTTCTTCACCTCCTCACCAAAAAGGGAAAAGGCTTTCCAGTAGCATTGGAAGAACCTGAAAAATGGCATGGATCTGGGCCATTTAACTTGTCATCTGGTAAGTCAGTAAAATCACCCGCCAATTCGCCTCCCAAATACCAAGATGTCTTTGGGAACTGCCTTGTTAAATTAGCACAGAATGATACCTCTATCGTGGGAATAACTGCTGCTATGCCCAGTGGCACCGGTCTCGATGCCCTTCAGGAATTAATGCCTGATAGATTTTTTGATGTTGGAATTGCTGAAGAACACGCGGTCTTGCTTGCTGCAGGAATGGCAACTCAAGGAATGAAACCAGTATGTGCAATTTATTCGACTTTTCTGCAAAGAGCTTATGATCCAATAATTCACGATGTTTGTCTTCAGAATTTACCTGTTACTTTCTGCCTAGACCGGGCGGGTCTATCACCCAATGATGGCCCAACCCATCATGGTCTTTTTGATCTCTCGTACCTTCGTTGCGTTCCAAATGCTTTAATTATGTCTCCATCTAATGAAGATGAATTGCAAAACATGCTTTATACCTCGCTTGATTCTAATCAGCCAGCATTTATTAGATATCCGCGTGGAAGTGGAACAGGTGTAAATATGTCCGCGAACCCATCTAAATTAAAAATTGGGAAGGCTGAAACCATCCAAAATGGTGATAAGGTCGCAATTTGGGCAATCGGGAGCTTTGTTGAAATCGCTGAAATCATCGGTGAGGAAATATTTATTAAATACGGAGTAAAATTGACAATTATCAATGCACGCTTCCTTAAACCATTAGATGAGAAACTTTTGCTGAAACATTGCCAATCTCACCGGGCTATAATTACGCTCGAAGATAATGTTCTGCAAGGAGGGTTTGGTTCTGCTATTTTAGAAACACTTGAGGCTAATAATATCACGATTCCAGTTCGCAGGTTTGGCTGGCCAGATCAATTCATAGAACATGGCGATTCGACAAATGTTCTTAGATCCAAGCATGGTCTATCTCCTGAAAAAATTATGTCTGAGATNGANGATTTTATTCAAAACAATCAGTTATTTGAAATCCCTCTTGCAGAAAGATCTATCAANTTNGATTAGAGATNGACCCATTCTCCAATACTGTAATCGAAAATAAGCGGATTTCTAAACAANAGCCAATCATTAGTAGTTGATTTAAACATAAATGAATCTCCNTNGGGGTTCCAAAGCTCACTTGAAGTCCACAACCAGCCCGATTTTTCCGACCAAAACCAAGTTTCAGAACCAGTCTTTGAAGGTTGAAGGAAAATCCAACCCAGTTGGTAATGAAAAGTCCACGCTGAGGGAAAGGTTCTGTATGAGCCAAACCAATTTTGCTGCCAAATATTTTTAGAACCTTGAGTGACCTCATCTTCATTTTCAGTCCCTGGATCTGCTTTGAGTCGGGGAAATACTTTTGCCTCCAATGCTTTATTGGAAACCCTCCCTAGTGAATCAAAAACAGATAATGATATGTCAAAAACTCCGAGTTTTCCGTCATTTGGTTCCAATATGAGTTCAACAGATCCATCTGCCCCAACCTGTCCCAAGGTGACCCAATCGGGAGCTTTTATAGAAATCGCAGATTTCGTTAAATTTGTTAAGTTTACATATACATTAACTTTGCTTTTCTCATATTGAAAAACTTCAATTTGCTCGGGCAAGGTGATCAGGACTCCATTTTGTAAGGAGTCGATCACATCCAAGTCGAAAGCAATTTGCACAATTTCACCACTAGATGAATGTAATTTGAAATCAAATGGATATGTGCCACCACCGGAAGGTGTAATACCTTTGAAGTCAAGTTGCCCATTNAGCAGAATCGAGATATCCATCCATTCATAAAGTTGCTCATCAACATCCTCGCTTAGAAAGAAATGCTTATTACCACCTGTCCATGGACCAGTTCGAAGGGAAAACTGAAATGCCCTTGATGCAGGTAAATCAACCGGGACCAAATCCAAGACCGATGGCATTAAAGAAGAATCCCCTAATCTTGACCAAAAGAGACCCTTTTTCGAAGTGTTAAGAGAATGAGTTCCTCCAGTGCCAAGAANATGAATGTCTTGAGGTGATATAAAATTTATGAAATCAATTCTATCTTCTTCATTCCCTGCCAAATGAAAAGTTCCCAGAACATCAAGTTTTTCAAGACTTAATCTAGCCAAAAAAGCATCCGAACTTCCTTGTGCAATCAAGACTTTTCCATCCAGATCAATTTCGCCAAAAAAAGTAGCTGCAAAAACAATTTTCTCGTTACCATCCATCTCTAAAAGTTGAAGCCTTTCATTCCATTCTCCCCCCATCCTTTTGCTCATTATTGAAGCTAATTCTGTGGAAAANGATGCTATCAAAAGATCAAACCCACCGTCTGANACCAAAGACTGGTTTCCAATTTCAATATTACCCTCAAATTCGCACGCAAGCGTGTACTGGCTTTGACTAGAATTACTTATGACTTTCCCATTCCGAATTCTGCCGCTACCTGACAGCAAAAATTCGTGTAGAAGAGTACCGTTTGAATCCACTTTTTGGAGAAAAATGCCTTCGCCCGAAGTCCCAACATCTTTATGTCCATTTCTTCCAATAAATTTTCCTGCAAAAGATCCACAAACAAGTAGCTCATCATTTCTTAAAAGTTCAATATCATTAAGCTTATCTTTCCCATTCCCTCCGACCGACTTCACCCATTCGATTTGTGCAAGATTAGTCTTTTGCAATTTAGCAAGCAGACACTCGCTGAAACCATTAGCTGAAATATAATCCGAGAGAAACTTAGTGTAACCTATGTATTCGACTCCGAGATAAACGCTACCGTCTGACAATTCCAATGACTTCGCGAACTCATCATTAAACGATCCAAAACTTTGAAAATCTACAAATTCACCTTTCTCATTAAGTTTAAGAAGAAAAATATCCTGTCCGCCTTCAGATACAAAATTATTACCTAAAACTGAAAGTTGTCCTCCGTAATTACCCAGAGCATAAAGGTATCCATCATCATCGAGCTTACACTCTGCTATCAAAACCTTATCAGTGGATTCCAAATCAATCCTTGTAACTTGGCTCGAATTTTCGTCGACATATATAATTGATGAAGGGTTACTAGTCTCTGAAATTTCATTCAGAGAATGACCCAGTACATTCAAACTACTTGCATTATTAACCGCAATTACCCATTCGTTAGTATTTTTAGAGAACAGTCCGCAAACCTGACCATCTCCTGAAAAATGATTATCATACAGAGGGTCAGGGTCTGGAAATCTACCCATCAAGAAATCTCCAGACTGATTCTGGGTATACTTGAAACTTATTATTCGATCACTAAAGTCACCTTCCAAATTAAAAGCCCTCAAAACAATCTCATACCCTTCCTCAAATAAAATCGATCGAACTGCATCCTGGGGTTTGATCAAAAGTGATGCATAGGTTTGACCATCCTTACCACCAAGCAATGAGACCCATGGAGGAGATTCAACTAATTCAAAATAAATTTCGTTGGAATTTATTACATCAACCCGATGAATGTGCGTTTCAATTGAATTCAGCTCAACTTTGGAAACTGAATGCAAAGGAACTCCTAAATCAGATACAAAACTGATTACTTTAAAATCACCACCATGAGTCGAGTTATTTAATTCAAATCCATCTAGATCAAAACTTTCGGAAGTCTCTACTAAAAGGGCGATCGAACCAGTTTCACTGACTTCCAATCCCAAATCTTTATCGTTACCTGGACCTCCAATTTGCTTTTGCCAAATAACATTACCGTTTTCCTTTATAAACTTGAAAAGGAGTAGGTCACTCTCTCCAGTTGACTCCAAGACTTCCCCAAAACCGTATACTTTTCCAGAAAATTCTATTACTGCTATTGGGTTATTCCAATAGTCAAAGGACAGAGAGGAAATCCTTGAGTCAATTGTTGAATCAATAAATTTGCCGAAGTTTATATCCAGCTCTTGATTCAAGTTAAAAATGAAACCATTAGGAACCGGGTTTTCTACGAAATCAATTTGGTCGACAGACAAAACACCTTGGTATTTTCCACCAATCCAAATATCATTTCCATCGATTGCAGCACTGCAAATTTCAATTAACTTTTCCGACTTTACAGAGATTTCATCTATTAACAGGAAGTCATGATCAAACTTACAAATGGACCCACTTCTCCCCTGTCCTCCTTCATCATTTATATTTAAGACCAAGAAAAAAGCTTTATTAGATTCAAACAGATTAACTAACGAAACAACTCCGCTTCCATTAATTCCCTTTAAATCCTGAAATTCCCCGCTTGGTGATATCGAAAGTGCAAATAATTGATTAGCAGATGAGTTTAAACTTCTTTGAAGAGGACCAACGGTAAATCCGCCATTAAAAATTCCCAGGAGCAAAATATTTCCATCATCTTTTAGAATTAATTGACATTCGGAGAAGGTTGCATCCCCACCAAAAGTTTTGATCCATAAAGGAATTCCGTTGTCACCTACACATGCTACAAAAATGTTGTTACTATACTCTGATACAATCTTCTTCCCAAAAACTTCAATTTGATTGCCAAAAGTCCCCGCCACAACAGTTCCTAATCCAACTAAACTCTCAACCAACATTATTGCAGGCTCATCTCCACTAATTATTGAAGAGCACACCTCTTGATTATCACTGCTTTTGTGTGACTTTAGCCAAGTACACAAATTATTGGTAAAATTATTTTCATTACCAGTTCCCCAATCAATAATTGTTTTAATTCCGCTACCCCAAACATTTATATCCTCGCCCAAAGACCAACCAAAACTTACTGGATTAAGAGAATCAATACTCAAAATTTTATCCACTCTCATAGGAGCTTCCCCGTACTGCCTAACTATTCTCGTCTGACTTGAAGCAATTCCTGATTCGTCTCCTAAAGTGTATTGAATTCTTCTTATATCGAATTCGTTGATTACATCAGAATTATTAACCTCGACCAAATGTGAGACATTCTCAGCTGTTTTCTGATCAACAGCCAAAAAACCGGGATCATTAAATACTTCATCTTTCGAAAGCATCATTACATCTCCACCCAATAATTCTAATTGAGGTAAGGAAAGTGACTTTACCACCAAATTAAAAGAGACTGAATGGGAAGAGTTCCTTGCACCGTTAGCTTGAAATTCAATCTCATAAGTTCCTTTGCTTCCATAGTGAGCTTCTCCCTCAATAAATGCTTTATTACCGTTGGAACGAATGGTCAACCAAGCTGGTGCACTAACAAGTTCATGACTAAAAGTTTCCAGATTATTACTTGAAGAGACCAAAATTTCCTGCAAAAAAGCTTCTCCCTCGTAAATTACTATATCTTCAGGTTGGGTTATAAATGGTAAACTGTCGTCCCACGAAACAATCGCTTGAACAAGAATGTCGTCATGCTTTCTTCCGTCACTTACTCTCAAAGTAAAATAATCTTCAGTAATCTCTGCTGTATTAGGAAAATATTTTACTCCTGAAGGATAAGATCCATTACCTTCGACCTCAACACTACCAAAACTAGGTTCCCCTTCCGTGGGAACGGACCAAGACAGTAAGTCACCCTCAGGGTCATAAGATGATAACTCATTAAGTAAGAAGCCAATAGGATTTCCATCTTGGTCAAATCGAATGGTAACTTCATCACCCCTACTAATTGTCGGTTTTTGATTTGTGCCTTCCACATAGATATTCAACGGTTTATTTTCAAAACGTCCGGTCTCGTCCATTACTATAATATTAAAATTATAGTGATTCCCATAAGGACTGACTCTGGGAGTTCCACCGATTTCTACGGTACCACTTGCATTTTGCTCAGTAATCCTAAGCCAGGGAACCGCATCCCAAAAAGGAGCTATTAACTGAAAATGCAAATTACTGGAATCAGGGTCTTCAGCAATTATTTTCTTGGAAAATGGAACCCCAGCTTCGACATAAATTTTCTGGTCTAATTCAGATATTATAATCGGTGAATCAGGAATCGAATTGATATTAACTAGAAAACGCAAAAGAGAATACCTATCTCCCTCATCCAATTTGAGGGTAAAATAGTCCATTCCATTAAAGTGTTGGGGAGGAGAATATTGAAACAGACTTGGTATGCCTCCTGACCCAGAAGCGTTTAATGACCCGCCACTCGTTGGAGACTCATGAACTGACCACAAAATTGAATCATAATCATCTATCTCAGGATCTGGATTGACCGCCTTAAAACTAGTGGGGTTTCTCCACTCAGTCAGATTGCTATCTTCATCCATGAACAAATTAACTGTCTCTAGGGAAATCCCATTCAAAACCGATTCAAATCTAGGTGGATAATCATCAACAACAAAATAGAGAAAGAAATTCTGATTTGCTTCTGATCCATTCAAGTCTCTTGCCTTTAGATGCAAACGATAAATTCCTTCATCTTTTATGCCGCCCTGTCCTTTAAGTAATCCAGTTCCGTTTCCATAATCCAAAAAAGTCATCCAACTTGGGAAATCTCCTTCGGTGCTAAGAACATGGGAATTATCTCCAACACCATCGGAATCATAAATACTCACTCTATATTCCATTTCAAACTCATCACTCCAAACAACCCTTTGAGAGCTAAGACTTGAATTCATCGGGTCAGATGTAAAAACAGGAGAGTCATTAACCGCCTGTACTTGTACATCTACACTCAGGAAGGAGGTTTTATTAAAATCTCCATTCACGGATTCATCAGTTACGCCAATGGTAAAGGAATCAAGTCCTGAGAAATTGGCATCTGGCAAATAAAACAAATTAGAACCATCAAGGTCTACCTTGGCAGTCCCGTTATTTGGACTTGAAAATATTCCCCAAATCAGATTGTTCGAAGCGGTCTCCACATCATTAGCTGTTATGGAATTAAAAATCGAAAGGTTGTCAGATGAGCGCCAAGAAGCTTCAACATCTTCCGTCATTTGCACTGAAATACTGCTTTTACTCAATGTTGGTGAGTGATTCAAAACATAGACTGATAGCGAAAAATTGAATGTGTCCACCTCCAGTGCTTTGTCAGTGAGTGTAATTTGTATGGAGCTATTTTCTTCATCACTTTCAGTTGGAGTTCCAGAAAGTACAATTTTACCCTCCAAATAAGTTCCTTGATCAACACTTAACCAACTTGGAGCTCCCATGATAACCGGAGTGGCATCATCTAATCCATCACCGTCGTTGAAAAAAACATCCAATTCAAACTGATTTCCTTCCTTCAAGGAAAAAGAAAGATCAGCGGTTTCAAAAACTGGAGCGTCATTTACATTCTCAACTTCTATGAAATATGAAAACTCGTCCGTTGCGATTCCATCAGATACTTCAATGCTAAAACTATCATTGCCAGAGAAATTACCATCTGGGGTATACCTTATGTAATTAAGAATTCCATTTTCTTGAAAATTGATTTCTCCAGTTCCATGGTTGGGGTGGGCACTGAACTTCCATTCGATTTTTTGGTTGTTCAGTTCGTCCAAAGTCAGAGGATATTCCTCGTACAAAACAGTATCTTCCGTCATTAAAACTTGCTTTGAGTCTCCTTCAATTATGACAGGAAGATAGTTTTCTGAAATTGCACTAACCGTTAGTACCTGTTCTCTGACTGCTCCGATTTCATCTACAACTTCTAGGGTTAACTCATATGAGCCCAGATCCTTCTGCTTGGGAGTCCCTTCTAACTTACATTGGTACCTACCCTGATCTCCTCGGACGCTAGAAAGATTTAACCAGTCAGGAAACTCACCTTTTGTTTGTATGGTTAGTGATTGATTTTTATCGCCGTCAATTGCTTCAAATTCATAAGTCCAATGATATCCGATTACTGCATCAGTAAATTTAGCAAGAGGAACAAACAATGGATCATCTGGAATGCTTGAGATAGTTACATTAACCAAAACCTGATCTTTAATTCTTGAATCGTTTATATCTGAAACTTCAAAAACAAATTGATCTATTCCCGTGAAGTTCCCATCCGGAACATAATCGATGAAAATACTGGTTATTTCGGAATTCCAGGATACGGTTCCATTTGACGGAGATGTAAGCAATGCCCAACTTAATTGAGAAACAGGGGTATCCTGATCCGTTGCATTCAATTCAAGTGATGTCCATGCAGTTGGGTACTCATCTTCATCGATTACCAAATCAATCAATCTTCCTTGAACAATACTTGGAGGATAATTTAGTGGCACGACAGATAATCCAAATTCCTGTGATCCTGTACTGCCTGAAGCATCCTCTGCAATGATCGAAACATAAGAAACAGTTTCAGANTAATCATTCCATTCTGGAGTACCAGAAATCCTACCGGCAGTTTGATTAAATTCCAACCAACTTGGCAATTCAAGTACAGTCAAAGAATAAGTATCGTTCAAATCTGGATCGCCGACTGATAAATCATATACAAACTCTACTCCCTCATTTGCTAAAAGTGAATTCGGAGCAGAATTGATTACAGGAGGATCGTTAACTGGTAAAATTGTTACATTAAAGTCTAAGTCAGAATGCTTAGAAGGGTTATTTGAATCAATCAAACGAACGGTAAAGTTATCATCTCCGTTAAAGTTTTCAATTGAATCATAAATTATATATGAACCGTCACTTGCATTAGGGTCTAAAAAGACACTTCCATACCCAGCGGCAGAGACAAGAGATAATGAAAAACCTGAATTGGAGGGATCATCGTCAACCAATGAGAGATTGGGCATGGCAATGATCCAATTAGTTTGTGTGAAATCTTCACTCATTTGAATGCTCACAGATTGAACAGTTGTGCCATTACCGTCTACAAAGCGAGGGGGAGAGTTTTGTTTATACACCCTAAGATCAAAGCTGCGTTGAGCTGTAAGTCCACCGTCAGTAATCTCAATATTGAGGGCATAATCAACATAGTTCATATTTCCGACGGCACTCCACAGCGGAGTGCCAGAAAGTTTGTTTCCAATAAAACTCAAACCATCTGGCATTCCCGATATTGCAGAAAAGGTCAAACTGTCACCGTCAACATCAGATGCACTGATTTCGAATGAATATTCATCTCCAACCATAGCATATGGAAGTGTACTGTTCTGCTCTAAAAAAACTGGAGCGTCCGGTTGCGGAGTTACTACGAAACCAAAATTCTTAGTGACGATGCCTTCAGGCAATGAGACCTGAATTTCAAGGTCTAAGGTACCGTTAAAATGCTCAATGGGCTGAAAACTGAATAAGCCACTTGATTGATTTATATCAAAAGCTCCACCAGTCGCATTAAAACTAACAATCGACCACGAAAAATTCCCATCAAAAGGGTGTGTTGCATTAAAGTCATATTTAAACCCGCCGACCTCATCTTCAACCATAGTTAATGATGATGGAGTATTTCTTACAAACATCGGAGGAAACTGTTGTTGTCTGTCAAGTTGCCAACCCAAATTGTAAAATGCCTGAAATGATCCTGCTACATCAGCTTGGCTACTATCTTCGGGGNTCCCTAAAACAATTATCCCTNGAGCGATAGCGAGGGATGAAAAAGTAGCATTTGTAACATTGGTTTCATTATTTTCAAGAGAAGAGATTAGGTTCCAGTTAGTTGAATCATTTCCCATTTTGAACACATAAGAAATCCCTCCTTCCCCTATCCCGGTTGCACTAACTACAAGCAGGTTATCCATTGCAACCAAATCTTGAGAAAAAACCTGACTGCTAAAGTTGTTTGGAGGATTTAACTTGGTCCGTTCCATCCAAGTCCCTCCACTTAATTCGAAAACATAAACCGAACCAACATCGGAACGATTGTCATCCCCATATTTCGCACCTATAAAAATAATATCACCTACAACCGCAACCCTATGCCCGAACTGATCGCCATCGGATAAGAAGGCAGGGCTCAAAACTTGTGGAGTTCCATTCCAACTACCGTTTGCCTCCTTATTATATACATAGACTTGTCCAGTTGTGTTCTCACCCACTGTTGCCTCTGGTGCTCCAACCACCAGAAAATTACTTCCCATTGCAATTTCGTAACCGAAGGAATCTCCACTTTCATTCCTGTCTAAATTTGACCAAACTTGATTGCTCAAAGTCCAGTTTGGAGAATTGTAAGAAAAAATTGAAACTTTTCCAATGCCATCGTTCTTCAAATGAGGTGAACTGATGGCAACCTCATTTCCAGTGGGACTGTAAGCGACAGAATAACCAAATTGTTCATCAACTGTTCCATTTGGGTCTATTATCTGAGTATTTAAAGTATAATTTCCATTTAATCTTTCATAATGATAGGCTTTCCCTGAGTAATTTTCCGCATCTGGTGCACCGATTATAAGATTGGACGCAAATGTATCCAAGGACGCACCAAATTTTGTACGATTCGATTCTCCTAAAGACAGTGAAGGAACAATTTTTTGATTTTCAGNCAAAACTCCGCTTGCATTTTTTTCAAACACATACAGTGCACCCAGGTTTTGACTATCGCCGGGTGTACCTACGAGAGTTTGGTTCCAATCGTTTACAGCAATCGAATATCCAAATTCATCTGCACTAACCAAATCACTTGAATAATTGGGTCCCTTTCGACTGTATTGCACCACCTGAATAGTTTTTACCTTTGCCAAATCATTAGGGTCATAAATGTACCAATTCCTTGAAGAGTTCTGATCTGGAGAAAAAAGTAAATACTCATTTGGGCCAGTGGCCCCATTATTGAATACTTCAGAACCATTGTAATCAATACCAAGACTGGTGCTCAAATAAACGCTATGATTGGAATCTACCCGAAAGGCATAATAATTGTGCTCATAAGCAACAAAAACACTGGGGTCCGAAAAATTAACATCTATAATCTCACCCTCAACAATTCGTACAAAGCAAAGTAAAATTGCTATGAGAAAGAGTTTTTGTACAAGAAAAAGGCTCTTGGCTTTAAAATATCTAGCTCTCAACTTCTCAAGCACCTCCAAACTTGCAATACAGATATACCAACCAAATAATATGATTCGTGGCAGGTTAGACAAAGAAAGCAAAAAGTAATAGGCGGGCTACCTCTTTTGGTCATGTCTAAACAATCCTAAAGAAAGTGTCTAATTGCAAAGCTTTTAGATAGTATTTTTGAACTGAAAAAAAANTTCTTTCCTAGAAAAGTCGACGTGGAGGAACTCTAACAAGAGGTGCTCTTTGGACAGTAGGTACGCGTCTCACTANAGGCGCCAAACGAACTGGCTTGGGGCGTTTAACAAGACTTGGGCGTTTGACTTTTGGAGCAAAACGAGCTTTAGGTGCATTTCGGGCGTAGCGGACTTTCGGGGCAAGAGGTGCTTTAGGGGAAAGCGGTGCCCTTATTTTTGTGATACTAGGAACGGAACTCACTCTTGGCACAGAAGGAACCGAAGGCNCTGGACGAAAGCCAAAGCAGTTGAGTGAAACTAAGTAAAAAAGTAAAAAAAATAGATGACTAGACCGCTGTTGTGAACTTTTCCGTAGGATACACGCTGGAAATTTGATCAAGCAACCACGGAGTAGGTTCATAGCAAGAAAAAATCTGCTGTTCTTGTTCGTTCTTAAACATACTAACGCTGGTAACGGTGATCTCAGGGGTTTTGGGGGGTGCGTAAAGAATGTCGTCATGAGATGCATTCATTTTGGAATTGAAAAGCTCTGGTGTCAAGTTCCCCCCCAAATGATCACTTCGACCAGTTGCAACATGGCAAGTGCCAAAAATCTTTTCGTCTTGTATGTCTTTACCTGAGAAGGGAAGAAGTTGGGTGCCAAATGGGATCCCAAAAAAAAGAAATGGTATATAAACCCGTCATTAGATTTAACTAGTAGAGAAATAATATTAAGTAAATGGGGATAATAATAATAAATAATGGA
>NHDJ01000093.1 GCA_002167265.1 Verrucomicrobia bacterium TMED56
TTCATAATAAAAATGTTATCAAAAAGTTCTAGAAGAAACCCCACCCATTGGAGTGAATCCCGAAACTCTGATATCCCTAGAGAAATCAGCCCGGAATCTTGCCAAACATGTCAGTTATCGATCGGCCGGCACGGTTGAATTTCTTTATGATCAGAAACTGGATTCCTTCTTCTTTCTTGAGGTCAATACCCGCCTACAGGTGGAGCACGGGGTCACCGAGCTTGTCCATGGGGTTGATCTGGTCGAATGGATGATCCGATTGGCACAGGGGGACACCGGGATGTTCGGGGATCCACCGAATCCCGCTCAAGGCCATGCGGTTCAGGCACGAATCTATGCAGAAAACCCGGCCCGAAATTTCGAGCCATGTACTGGATTGATCACCCACATAAAATTCCCCGAACATGTCCGCTGGGACGGATGGATAGAAGACGGGACAGAAGTCACCCCTTTTTACGATCCCCTGCTCACCAAGATCCTCGCTCATGGAAAAGACCGGAATGAAGCGATCCAAAAACTGGAAAAAGCCCTTTCCCAAACCGAAATTCACGGAATTCAAACCAACCTTGAATACCTGAGTGAATGGGTGGGTAAGTACTGGTCCCGGACGGACCCGATCCACACCCGAAGCCTCGAAAACTTTTCCTTCTCACCGAGCACCGTAGATGTCCTCCGACGTGGAACCCAGACTACGGTTCAGGACTATCCCGGAAGACTCCGGTACTGGGATGTGGGCGTACCCCCTTCCGGGCCGATGGACAGCCTGTCTTTTCGGCTGGGCAACCGGATTGTGGGAAATCAGGAACGGGCGGCCGGTCTTGAGATCACCACAGTTGGGCCGAGATTACGCTTCAATCAATCTTGTATAATTGCAATATGCGGAGCATTCGCGAAGGTCCTGCTCAATGACAAGCCGCTTGATTTCTGGCAGGCTCATGAAGTATCCGAAGGTGACCTGCTTGATCTGGGACAAGTCGGACCCCACGGGATGAGGTACTACCTGGCGGTGTCGGGCGGACTGGAAATTCCGGACTATCTTGGAAGTCAATCCACTTTCACCTTGGGAAAATTCGGCGGGCATTGCGGACGGGCCTTGCAAACCGGTGACATTCTCAGGCTCGGAGATTGCGAAACGGTTGAGCCATTTCAAAAAGTGATGCCCCATGGAATTCCAGAGGTTTCTGACCACTGGACACTCCACACCTTGTACGGTCCGCATGCCGCTCCCGATTTCCTAACTGTGGACTACATGAAAACTTTCTTCGAGGCCGAGTGGGAAGTGCATTACAACTCGGACCGTACTGGTGTGCGGTTACTCGGGTCCCAACCGCAATGGGCCCGTCCTGACGGTGGGGAAGCCGGACTTCATCCCTCCAATCTCCACGATAATCCCTATGCGGTTGGAGCTGTTGACTTTACAGGAGATATGCCGGTAATCCTAGGCCCGGATGGGCCGAGTCTCGGAGGGTTTGCCTGCCCGGCCACGGTAATCACCGCTGACCTTTGGAAACTCGGTCAACTTCGGCCTGGAGACCGGGTCCGATTTCGACTGATTTCCCACCCGGAATCCCTCGAGTTGCTGACCAGGCAGGAAGAGCTGCTTTTCCAAAATCCAAACCCAGGAAGTCCCCTCTCTATTCCCAATCGAACACCGGGGGAGATGGAAAGTGTACTGGAGTCTGGACAGAGCGAAGAGGACGAATGGATCATCCGCCAGTCAGGTGACCGAAATCTTCTTATTGAATTCGGGGAGCCGGCACTTGACTTACGGGTGAGGTTTAAGGTTCATCTTTTTTATCAGCTGCTCGTGGGAAGTAAAATTACTGGGATTATCGACCTCACCCCAGGGATTCGATCCCTACAGGTTCACTTCGAGCCGCAGGCATGCACCCGTAGCGAAGTGATCGATTGGATCATTTCCAACATGAGTATGCTCGAGGAGGAAAAAGAAACTTCGGTCCCCTCAAGAGTTGTTTGGCTCCCTCTTTCCTGGGATGATCCCTCCACCCAACTGGCGGTGGAAAAATATCAGAAATCCGTCCGTTCGGATGCCCCCTGGTGCCCGGACAACATAGAATTTATCCAAAGAATTAATGGACTGTCTGACATTGAGAAAGTTCGTCAAATTGCCTACGAAGCGACCTATGTCGTGCTCGGACTTGGCGATGTCTACCTTGGGGCTCCGGTGGCGACGCCCTTGGATCCTCGCCACCGACTCGTTACCACCAAGTACAATCCGGCCAGGACCTGGACACCGGAGAATGCGGTGGGGATTGGCGGGGCCTATCTCTGTGTTTACGGCATGGAGGGTCCAGGCGGATACCAGTTGATGGGCCGGACCATTCAGATGTGGAACCGTTACAATCGGGGTGGAACTTTTCCCGGGGGCAAACCATGGCTCCTTCGTTTCTTTGATCAAATCCGGTTTTACCCGGTATCCGCCTCGGAACTGGAGGAGATTCGACATGACTTCCTGCTGGGAAGATATTCCCTCCAAATCGAGGAATCGAGTTTTGACCTAAAGCGATACGAGGGCTTTTTATTGGATAATCAAGAGGACATATCCCGGTTCAAATCTGTTCAGCAGAAAGCTTTTGAAGAAGAACGCTCCAGATGGGAGGAAGACGAAGGTGAATTTTCCGACACTCCTTCAGAACCGGAAATCAAATCCGAGCAAGTGATCCCCANNGGAACCNAAGNNGTGGAAAGTCAGGTGACCGGAAATCTTTGGAAATGNNTNGTCNAGNTGGGCGAANANGTNGAGGCNGGNCAAAATNTNGCNGTCATTGAATCNATGAAGATGGAAATCTTTNTCGAATCTCCCGCNAATGGATCNGTNCANNCCATTTTGAAAACNGANGGNGANCTGGTCAAAACCGGGGAATTTTTACTCTTCCTGAAAACAGAAAAGGAGAAAGATTCCTGATGCCAGCGATCACTCTGAGCGAACTGAAGAAACAGTACCAAGAANACGGGCTCACCCCAACCATCCTTATCGAACAGCTCTGGNCCAAACTGGAGAGCGGAGATCCCGCGATCTGGATCCATCGAATATCCAAGGAATCCCTTTTGGAACGGGCGGCCGAACTGGAAGGTCAATCACCGAGCGTGCTCCCTCTCTACGGAATTCCTTTTGCAGTCAAAGACAACATGGATGTCGCCGGCTGCCCGACCTCCGCGGGTTGCCCAGATTTCACCTACGAGGCGGAAACTCATGCCCATGTGGTCGAGCTTCTGCTTGCTGCCGGGGCCATCCTGATCGGTAAGACGAATATGGACCAGTTCGCCACTGGGTTGGTCGGAACCCGGAGTCCCTACGGGGTACCCGGGAATGCATTTGACCCCCGGTTCATTCCCGGCGGATCAAGTTCCGGTTCCGCGGTGGCCGTCGCAAAAGGCCTGGTTTCTTTTTCTCTGGGCACTGATACAGCAGGTTCCGGTCGGGTCCCCGCTTCTTTCAACAATCTGCTCGGTTATAAACCAACCCGTGGAAAACTAAGTAATCGGGGGATTATCCCAGCCTGCCGGAGCCTGGACTGCGTTTCCGTCTTTGGCTTGCAGGCTTCGGATATTGCCGATGTTCTCACGGTTTTGGAGGAATGGGACCCACTCGATCCGTGTTCCATAAAGGGAGAAAACCGGACTTCATGCGGTCCAGGCGGTACTCCAAGGGTTGCTCTATTAAAAGATGATCAGCTTGATTTTTTTGGCGATTCCATCGCCAGAGCAGCTTATGAAAATAGCGTCCGTATACTCACCGAGTCGGGACTTAATACCGATCCCGTAGACCTTAGCCCATTTCTGGAGGCGGCCGAGTTATTGTATGCCGGACCCTGGGTAGCTGAAAGATATCTTGCCACCAGTCCACTGATCACTGAGTCCCCGCAATCATTTCTTTCCGAGACCTTTAAAATTATAAGTGGTGGAAGTAAGCCCTCGGCCCGTGATACTTTTCAGGCACAGTACAAACTCGCAGAACTTCGCCGGGAGGCAGACAAAATATGGAAGAACTTTGATTTTATGGTCCTCCCCACCACTGGTACCATTTTCACCCGTGAAGAAATCTCCAGTGATCCGATAGAATTAAACACCAAACTGGGTCGGTACACTAATTTCATGAATCTGCTGGACCTCTGCGGGTGTGCGGTGCCCACTGCATTCAGGGAAGACGGACTTCCCTTCGGACTGACACTTTTTGCCCCCGCCTTTCATGATAAGGAAGTCCTGGAGTGGGCTGGAAAAATTCATCGGGTCGCGAAAACCGGTGCAGGGCTGGAATTGGAACTTGAACCCGACTCCCTTGATCAAACAACCCCCAATGGAAGTATCGATCTTTTTGTCTGCGGTTCCCATATGTCAGGATTACCCCTTAACAGACAGCTCACTGAATTGGGAGCCGAATTTCTTCGTAAAATGGAAACCGCACCCCATTACCGTATGTTTGTTCTACCTCCAACCGAAGTTCTCCCAACCCGTCCCGGTCTGGTCCGCTGCTCGGAGGAAACACAGTCTCTACCCGGGGAACTATGGAGAATACCGTTGGAAAACTTCGGAACCTTCATGCTTAACATTCGATATCCTCTTGGGATTTCAGAGATCCATCTGAATAACGGGGACACGGAATACGGTTTCTGCTGCGATCCCAGCGGTGTGGAAAGTTGCACTGAAATCACTCATTTCGGGGGTTGGAGATTATTTCTTGGCGACAAGAACAGCGATGCCTCGATAAAATCCATAGAGTAAACAGTAAGGAAATAATCCTTCCCGTTAATCAGCACTGATGGTTACCCCAAACGCCGATTTACTAATGACAAAAAGCACTGGAGGCATCAGCTGGAATATCAAGTAAATAGAAAAGGTATCCCTAATCCTTGTTTGCATCGCGATACAGAGGATCTAAAGTTAAGAATCAAGATACAAATTGAATTGCTTAGGAGATTATTTGATTTTTTGACGGATAAATTTGAGACCGTGGAGGTTGTCCCTGAACTCATTGTTCAAGATTTCGGCTTCAAATTTCTTGATCCGCTTATCAGTCACTGTAATAACCAAGGGTAAAAATTTAAGTACTTTTCTTTCAGGATCTATCCATTGGGTCGCTAAAATTTCGGATGTGGATTTAACAATTTTATCTGCATACAAATAGGTTTCCTCAAAGGGAATAAGTTCGCCTTCTGAAAACAGTTCAATTCCATAGTATTTTCCATTTCTGAGACCCCACATGCCATGGGACAACATCGGTTCGGTATCGTCCTCCTCTTCGATGGCAACTCCAGAGTCTGTACCGTCGGGACGACGAATAAATTCGACTTTCCAATACGCTTCGGGATCGGGGTCGTTGTCGGTTGATTCCCACTTACCGGTCAGTTGCCTATCAACCGCATGATTGGGATCAGTAAAAAATTTAACCACTCCCTGCAAGTTTTCAATTCGTGCGAGCTGGATCTGATCAAAAAGTCGAGCTTCTTCNATAGCTTCCGGTTGGTTGAAAAGTGTCATCCANAGAAGTTCAAATTCAGTCACCTTGGTTTCAACACTATTGCCAGACTNCTTAGNGCCTGTAATCACTTTTCGAACCGTAGCCGATTTTAGTTTTTCCACTACAACATTGACGTCATCATTCGGAATACGGTTTCTGACCTCAATAGGCCAATCGTAATCCGTTTCAACATTGAAGTCTAGAATGTCCACATACAAGAATTTATTTTTGCGAACTGCCCATAAACCGTGCCCACGAAAAGTTTCCTTTTTTCCCTCTTCCATCCAAGTAATCTCAATGGAATAGACGTGATTAGGGCGACGAAGAATTTCCCAATTATTCCCGTTTTCGTTTACACCCTTCCACTTCCCAACGAGCGGAATCTCAACCTCAAGCAATGGACCTCCAAATTCATGAACATCTTCTCCAGTTGTAACTGTGGTTCTCCACTCCTCTGCNAAAAGGAATAACGGGACCGAAAAAAGAAAAATAAAGAAACCCAATTGTATGAGAAAAAAAAAGAACCGTAATTTCATAAAATAAAACTCAAACCNAAGCTAAAAAAATTAAAGGTGCCAATATATTTCCTTAAGGATAATTAAATGAATCATAATATTAGTAGTAAANATTAATTTTATTTGACCCTAATTCATGTGATGGTTGAGTTGGACTATGAAATATAAAAANATTTATGCTTTTTTAATCCTAACATTTTTCTATTCAATCGTTTCTGCTGAGATTGAAGAGATGACACCTGAGCGGGTTTTAGAACTTTGGAAAATAGAGGACAACAGAAGCGTTATTCCAGATGGATTTAATAGTTGGGTACTCGCAAAAGAATATAGATCTTCCTACACACAAATATCCCCAAAAGGGGAGAAAAAAGTATTTCCCAATGTAAAGGCTTCTGAAAAAATTGTTTTGGGTAAGTTCTTAATTTTTCGCGTTTATCCTCCAGCTCCAATTGATATTTACGGGGTTACTTGGTTCGAATCCGATACCAAGGTATATCGTAAAGCCGTTTTATTTACGGGTAAGGATGGAACAGAANCAGAAGGATACATAAAGATGAACCACTTAATTGGTTTACAATATCCAAACACTGATATCTATGCATGGACTCAAATAGACCCAAATGNTTCAAACGAAAGGAGTCTATCTATGGAGCGGCGAAATAAAACTAAAGCAACCTGGAAAGAATTGGTTTACAGTGAGCACGGTAAATTAATTCAGTCTATTATCGGAGAGGCTATTCCAATAAAATAAAGCATAACTCAAACGAAAATAAATTTTAAAGATTCTGATTTTAAAGTCGAGGCTCGCCCAGATTTTATACTTAACAACAAACATTTTGTTGCGAANATGAATGGAGGCGCGGGCCGGAATCGAACCGGCGAATAGAGGATTTGCAGTCCCCGGCCTTACCACTTGGCTACCGCGCCATGCTCCAAAACATTTGTTAAGTATTGACTTTCCCCCCCTCGAGCAAGCAAAAATCCTGTTGCACCTTACTACTTATGAGATTTCCCATCTTTTTCAGCCTTGTTCTTTTCATGTCTGGTTTTGCCTGCGGGCAGAGCCGCCCGAATGTCATTATCGTAATGGCGGACGATATGGGCTGGTCGGATATTGGATGCTATGGAAGCGAGATCGAGACTCCCAATCTCGACCGNCTCGCCAAGAACGGCTTGCGGTTCACTCAGTTCTACAATACCGGCCGATGCTGCCCTACCCGGGCCAGCCTGCTCACCGGTACCTACCCCCACCAGGCAGGTATCGGACATATGATGAATGATACCGGATTGCCGGGATACAAGGGAGATCTGGGAACCGATGTCCGTACAATCGCGGAAGTTCTAAAGCCCGCAAAATATTCGACTTATCTATCAGGAAAGTGGCATGTGACCCCGAAGATTCATCCCGGATCATCCCAACATAATTGGCCGAGGCAGCGAGGGTTTGACCGGTTCTATGGAACCATTCATGGAGCGGGTAGTTTCTTTGACCCCAATTCCCTAACCCGTAATAACACCTTGATTTCTCCTTACGCGGACAAGGAATATGAACCGGAAGTTTTTTATTACACGGATGCAATCAATGATCATGCCACCCGTTTCATNAATGAACATAANGGGGATAATCCGTTCTTTCTCTATGTGGCACACACTGCTCCGCACTGGCCCATGCATGCATTACCAGAGGATATTGAAAAGTATAAGGGAAAATATGATGAGGGATGGGAAACGATTCGGACAGCCCGTTATCAAAAACAACTGGAGATGGGTCTAATAGATCCGAAGTGGAAACTTTCCCCACGGGATGCTGAGGCTTGGAAAGATGCAAAAAATAAACCATGGGAAATTCGACACATGGAAGTTTATGCTGCGATGGTTGACCGTCTGGATATGGGACTGGGTAAAGTGATTGGGGCTCTCGAAAAACGAAAGATGCTCGATGATACTTTGATCATGTTTATTGCCGACAATGGAGGATGTGCTGAGGGAATGGGTAGACGTGAAGGTATTCAATACAAGGACAATGATCCCGATATTTTAAAACCCATGAAAGCGAGGGATCTACAAATGGATATGATTCCAAAGCGTACCCGTGACGGGGTGGTTATGAAACAGGGAACGGAAGTGATGACCGGAGCCGCCGACACCTATCAT
>NHDJ01000094.1 GCA_002167265.1 Verrucomicrobia bacterium TMED56
AATATGCTTGGCTAAAACCGAGCAATGTGCAGATCGTTATTATTCCGGTTGAAAAAGAAAAGAGATGTTTCATTTTTAGTCTTGTAGTTTGTTAGTTAATTGACGAATTCTATCTGCAAGGGTGGAAATAAGGTTTTTTGATAAGTCAAAATTCTCCATAAGCATACGATGAAAAGGTTCTTGTCCAATCTCAAGAAGCACGGAGTCATCGACTGCTGTCGCCGAAGCAGATCTTGACTCATTGCCAAGAATGCTGAGCTCTCCAAAAAAGTCACCTTCTTTGAGAATCGCAAGTGTCTTGCTTGCTTTTTGCACATCATAAGCATCATGGATTCTAATTGAACCATCAATGATAATATACAACGAGCTTCCTTGATCCCCTTTCTCGAAAACTTGATTGGACTTACCAAACACTTTTTCTTCAGCGATGCTGGAAAGTATAGACAGGGCATCAGCAGTCATGTCCTTAAACAGGGGGACTTTTTTCAAAATCAATATTTTTCTAACACTTAACATCTTAGATGACCGATAATTTACTCATTGCTATCTTACTAACTGAAGGTTCGGAATCTTTCCGAAAATCCAAGCATTTGTTCTGAACTTCCGATTTATCTTTTTCAAATTGAATGAAGACATACAATGCGGATTCTCGCACAGTTGGATCTTTGTGATCTAATGCATTCACCACATAATCCTTATATTCAAGGTAATCTTCAGAATACATTGCGAGCAGCAAAGAGCAGCAAAGCCATTTGGATTCACTATTCGAATATTTGTTATAAAAATAATTATATTCCTTCTCATCCATTCTTCCTGATTTTGCAAGGATTACAGCTAGAACATCGTCTGCAAGTTTAGGGGTTAATTGTCCTTTGAGTACCTCTTCGACTTCGGATTTTGCATCCATTCCTTTTTGAACAGCAATTTCAAACATCTTATTAAAATCCACATCTGGATTTTGGCTTTCCAGGAGTTTAGCAATCAGTGCGATGAAATTTCTTTGTCTTTCATCTAAAATAAATCTGAAAAGTTCATACTTTGAACTCTTTGGAACAGATAGCAATGAATCGGTATTATCCAAAGCGTCATTCAAAACTTTTTTAACCCTTTTAAATGCCCACTTTCGAAACTTCCGATTGGGGGAACTCGACAAAATAGAATCAATGTACTCAGTTTCCAAAACCGTTGCCTGAGGATGATCTGACAAGTGCAATATATAATCTTCTATTTGATCGCTTTTTTCCACTTCAGTGGTTTTGAGATGGAAACTCAATAATAAGGAGAGATCGTCCTTGTGATCATTTTCAAAAGCCTGATTTAACTTGGGTACGATAATATTACCCATCAATTCCTTAAATTCACCAAGTTTGTTAAAAATAAAATCTTTACTGTTATCGTTTGATACCATTTCCAATAGACGAGGAAACAAATTTTCCAGATTTTTTTCATTGATACATTTTAACGCCTCTCTTTGCTGTTTTGTCTTATCTTGTGACAAAAAACCGGATAGAACCATGCTGGTGTCTTTTGTTTTGAGAAATCGAAGCGATTTAGCAATGAGGACTTGAAACTCGGAATTGTCTGAGTGTAAAAATTTCTGGAACTGCTCCTCCCCCTTTTGGCAAAGAGACATTTCCGCAGAATTCATTAGCATGACAGAAGAAAGACACTGAACATGGTTATGTGGAGAAGAGAGAAATTGCTCGGCAAACTCGTATTGAACATTTTTTCCAGACTCGAAAGACCCTTCCAAAAAAGCTACTTGAATTTCTTCTTTTTCACCTAGTAATTTCGGTAAAATAGAGGACAGATTCTCTTCACTTTCATAGCGTGCAAGATATGAGTAAGCCCTTTTTCTCATATCACAATCTTCGTGATCTAAGAAACTTGAAAACTCCTTGCTCCAATCATCGAGTTTCATTTGAAACGCAAATTCAGATAGTAACAAGGCATTTTCCTGATCCGATTCCAGAAATGATTTCTTGAGTTCACCAATAAATTTGGGATCCAAATCGATGTCACCCGCGTCTGAAAAATCAATTTTTTTACTTCCNAACAAGTTTAANAAAGAACGAAGGTACTCCTTNTAGTTCATGTAAGCNACGAANACCCAGACGCAGCANAAACTGATCACCACAAGATTAATCCTGTAAATTATTTCAGACTCGGTGCCGACATTCCAGAAAGGCAAGGAATATCCGATCACTAGGCTAATGATTGCTATGGTTGCCGGTCGGGTCAAACCATCAACTGCACTGTTCATCTGACCTCTCAATTGCTTGCTTACAGCAAGAAATAGCATTTGAAGGCCCACATACTCGATTGTGAAAAAAACCACCTGGGTGAAGAATTTAGAAACGTATATCGCATCTTTAAAAAGAAAAAATATACCAAACCCTGAAACAACCATTAGCAATGCCGGAAGAATGCCGATTGCGACTAGCACTCCTCCCTTAGTTAAAATAGCTCTTACTACGAGTAACTGTAAAAATAATTGGGCAATACTGGTGTAGGTGTAAAACAGACCAAAAAAATCATAAAGGTCCTCTTGATCATTTCTGACTTCAAACTTAAAATTGATGTCAATCACAGAGAGTACAGTTGCCGAACAAACTACAAGTAATGTCATCAGAACGGATTGTCTGCTACTCAAAAGCACGGCAAATTTCCTGAACAAGTTTACATTATTGGATACCTTTGTCTCCGTTGATGGAAGTACAAAAATCTTACCTTTCAAAAAAAGAGTAAAATTTACCGCTAATAACAAAAATGCGACAATTCCAAGAGACAATTCATTTACATAAGAACTTTTACTGGCGAGGGAAACAGTGTAGCCAGCGACTATACATCCACAAGTTCCCGCCGCTCCGATCAAGCCAAACCATTTTTTTGATTCAGAAGGATTTAGTACCCCAACAGCCATTCCCCAAAACAAAACCATCGGAAGAATAACCGTTACTTCACAAATCATGTATGAAAACGCAAATACAGGCTGTGTTTTCATTATGAATATCAGTGCAATTGCCACCACAACGGCACTGGAAAGTCCAAATGTAGCAAATTGCATTGCTCCAAATGCTTGAAACCTGCTGCAAAGATAAGTTGAAAACAAGGCTAGCAAAATTGAAAGGGATGCAGCAGCCATGATCATCATTGATATATCAGCCGGTTCAAAATGCTTGAGCAGAAAGGAATCTGATGTAGCTCTTGCAGTCATTGAACTTTGAGCTACCAAAAAGTAAATTAGGCATAAAAGACCTATCTTCGGATCTATCTGTTTAATTCTTTTAACAAGATGCTGCATTAATAAATAATGGGTAGTAGTACAATTTTCACTTAATATATGTAGCTTTGATCTTAAAATTGCACTTTTGGTGTAAATCCTGTCGATTTTGGTTGTAAACACAACCAAATTACCATCGCATAAGGTTCCATTATACTAACCCAATACCCAAAAGATATGATAAAAAGAATTATTACATTGTCATTGCTCTCCTCTGCATTTGCATTTGGTCAGCAAGCACCTGCCCCGGGAACAGTCCCTCCGGGCCAACCTTCATACCGTGCGGATGCTCCAGTTCCTGGTCAGCCATACCCTGCTGCTACAGCTCCTGGTCAGCCTTATCCTACTGCGGCTCCAGTTCCTGGTCAGCCATACCCTGCTGCTCCAGTTCCTGGTCAGCCATACACAGCTGCTCCAGTTCCTGGTCAGCCATACCCTGCCGCTGCTCCAGTTCCTGGCCAACCATATCCAGCTGATGCTCCATTCCCCGGTGAACCTCATGACGGACATGACCACCAGGAAGAAGTGGGAACCGTTGTAAATGCTGAGCCTGGTGTAATCATGGTTAGAACCGAGCCTGATGGTGACATTGTTGAAGTCAAAACTGACGACTACAGTGAAATCGTATTTATAACCTCTTATGATGAGCTTGACCAAGGAGACTTTCAAGAGCTCAAAGGAAAAAGAGTTATGGTCGTAATTGGACAGCGTCCGGACGGAAGCAGTGCAGTTGATCATATCGATGTTCATGACGGTCATGATGATCATGGCGATGAACCCCATGAAGATTATCCTCCGGCGATTGATCCAGCTACAGGTAGTGCCCCAATACCTCCTGGGTGACGGCACTTGTTAGTTTCGGTTAATATCCGAATTTTTCTAAGCCCCTGGTTTGCCAGGGGCTTTTTTATTATCATTTTTAAATAAAGATTATTTAAATTCTGCTATGGCCGGATAATGGTCTGAAAGTTTTGAAGTTTTTTCATCAACCAAATAACGGGCTTCAATACATTTTTTTGATAAATTATTATTCGCGAAAAAATAATCGATTCGCCGCCCGGGACCATGGTCCTCGTTCTGCCGCAATTGTGTGGGAAAAGTACCTAAGAACGATTCTCGGCGTCCCGCAATCAAGTCAATGTAACCAGCCGCTTCAACCTTGGAAATATGTGAATAATCAAGAGTGTCATTTTTGAGATTTCGATTACTTTTCCAGCGATCATCCAATCTTCGAAAAAATGGAATCAGATCTGCAGTATTTTCGTAATATTTTTTATCACGGTAAGAGAAAGTATTGAAGTCTCCAACTAAAAGAACCAAATCGTCGGGTTTGTGTTTCTTTAAACTTCTTAACAATAAGTCTACTTCTCGGTGCCTCACCTCCCAATGTCCAGGATGCAAATGAATCACATAAATCTGTATTCCTCCTGTTTTACAGGAAAGCATACCATGATGATATCCATCCGTGACTTTCTTTAAGTCATGTATGGGGAACCTCGAAGTAATCCCAGTGGGAAAACCGTCCTCCTTGAGCAAAGCGGAGTTCAAATGGCCCCAAGATTCTGCATCTTCAGCCAATTCCTTCTGGGTGTAACCATTCAACTCCTGTAAAGCGATAACATCTGGCTTTAAAGATTTAACATACTCCACCCACTTCGGTTTGCGGTCTGGTTTTTTAGTAAATCCGTACCATACATTGTAGGTCAAAATTCGAATTCCTTTGCCTTCTTCGGCATTAGAAAAGGTAAAATTCAAAAAAGAAAAAATGCATAGGAATCGCAACGAATGTATTTTCATGTTAAAAATTATGAATTATAGATTATAAAATAGCATATCCGTTTGCTTCAAAAAACTTAAACAATTTTAATTCTATTTTTCGTTTATGAATCCCGAATACTTCAAGGTGATTTTTCTCATTTTAGAAGTACCTGATAAATGGCCAGAAAACTTCGCAATCATCACAGCATCGAACCCGATGGATGAAAAACTTTCCCAAGAAGAAAATCTTTGGCGGAACAAAAAATTACTTTCAAAAATTGGAGATAACATATTTTTCCCACTCTCAGGATGTTCTCCAGACTTCTCCCATCAAGAGCAAAGTTTTGCTTTAAAATGTTCACTGGAAGAAGGATTAGAAATTGGTAAAGAGTATAATCAAAGAGCTATTTTCTATGTAAAGAATGATAACCTGGAACTGCTGGAATGTAAGACTGCTATTTCACACCAATTAGGCAAGTTTTCCGGAAGACTTTTCTTAAGGGATCAAAAAAGTTCGTTGTGATTTAGAATTACTAAATCAAAACAAGTAATGACATCAGGGCTGGAACATACAGGTTATCATTTAAGGTGATCTTACCTAATTTGAGCGGAAACAGCTCTAGTAAAGAAATACCAAGAGGAAACAAGAGCATATGAAAAACGGTGAATCCATCATCCCACTTTTCGGCAAAAGAAGGAAAATAGGGGAAAAATAAGGTTGTCAGAATACCACACAACAGGAAACATCCGATTGTACCTTCAATGGTCTTATCTCCCACTTTAAATCTGCCAAAAGCTTTTCCGCATAAAGCAGCAGCGGCATCTCCAAGAATAAAGATCGTTAGACTGAGAAAAGCTGAAGCGGCTAGATTCTCGCTGAACAAAGAAATCCAACTGCAAAGTAAAGACCCACCAATTACATAAGTTGCTCCGGTTAATTGACTCTCTTCCTGAGAACGCATCATTGAGCCAAATTGATTAAAGAACCAAGATCTGAAAGAATCCTTGTATATTCTGGTCAGATCCAAGATCAAGGAAAACACAAAAATTCCAAGGATGATAAAGACAATCTGTTCTCTGTCTAAACCAAACCAGTCCGGGCCATAAAAGATACAAACCGGAAAACCAACAGCCAAAATATGTAACAATTTTCGGTTTATTTCCTCTTTTCCAATTTTTTTCATAATTAAATTTTTGGAAATAAAAAAAAGATAGGGAAAATAGACGCTTTAAAAGCTAAAAGTCAAAAGTCCCCTGTTCTTTTTCGGTTTTTTCAGAGTTTTCATTTATTACCTCTGGCTCAGCCTTCTGAGACTTTACCTCCTGGGCAACCTTGTCAGCTTCATCAGTAGCATTCGGATTGGAATTATCTTGCTGTTCTTTTTTTTGAGTGAGTTTGGGAGGATCTTTTTTTTTCTCATCTCCCTGTTCGGCTTGATCACAATTTTCTCTTGGAGCATTGACCACGCGATCCACTTTGTGAGCAGTCAGGGTACTTCCCTTAACTCCTCTCCCTTGAATTTCGAGCCAGGCAAAATCAAACTCAATTACTTTTTCACGCACTCTTTTCAGCTCCGGATCCAAATGCACTAAAATATTACTGTTCCTTTTTTCGGAATCATGAACCGAGAAGAAAAAGATTCTCGATTTAGAGTGGGTTTTAAACAAGGGATATTCTTTATCTCGTGTAACTCCCCCGATCATAAATTTTTTGGCATACAATCTACCACTCTTTCCGTCTCGATAGACCATATTATAAACCTTTGGGTCATCCCGGCGGAAAACAGCGACTCTGAGCGGAGACTTACCAACAAACATTTTATCGGCCATCTTCATCACTTTCATCACTCCATCTTTTCCAAAAACAACAATATCATCCAAGGTAGAGCATTTCTCAATTGCCTCATCTTTTTTTAAACTAAACCCGGCAAAGCCATCTTTCCGGTTAAGATAGAGGGTCTCATTAGCAACCACTACCTGAGAAGCTACAATCTTGTCAAAAGGAACCAACTCTCCGTCCTCTGCCCGACTGATCTCTGTCTTCCGTTCCCTGCCCTTCCCATATTTTTTCTTTAAATCCTTAAGGTACCTAACCGCAAAACGGGTAATTTGGGAAAGATGACCTTCAACCTCCTTGATTTCTTCCTCAAACCCGAGAATCTGTTCATCCGCACGAAATGAATCATACTTTGATATCCGCTTAATTTTTATTTCCAGAAGGCGAAGTATATCGTCTTGGGTTATTGCCCTCTTAAAAACTTCAACATAGGGCTTCAATCCTTTATCTACTGCAGAAATAACACCCTCCCAGGTTTCTTCTTTTTCTATGTCACGATAAATTCTTTTCTCGATGAAGATCTTTTCAAGAGATGCAAAGTGCCACTTCTCTTCCAACTCGCCAAGCTTGATCTCCAATTCATTCTTCAGTAAATCTCGAGTTAAATTCGCAGATGACTTAATGAGATCATTAACTGAGAGAAACTGCGGATGGTTGTTATGAATAACACAGGCATTTGGAGCCAAACTTATCTCACAATCTGTAAAAGCGTAGAGGGCGGGTAAGGCATCTTCAGCAGAAACTGNTGAGGGCAGGTGAACCATGACTTCNACAAATTCNGCAGTGTTATCCTCTATCTTTGAAATCTTAATTTTACTTTTATCGTTCGCAGAAAGGATTGAATCAATTAAACTGGTAGTGGTCGTGCCAAAAGGAATCTCTGTAATTTTGAGCAGATGCTTTTTTACTTTTTCAATTCTTGCACGGACTCTCCCCCGCCCCCCCCGGGCCCCGCCATTATAATCAGTACAGTCGGCAATACCGCCTTGAGGGAAATCAGGAAGAAGATTGATGGGGCTTTTGCGAAGACCACCGATCATGGCATCCAAGATTTCATTGAAATTATGGGGGAGAATCTTAGTGGACAAACCCACCGCAATCCCCTCTGCTCCCTGTGCCAGTAAAACTGGAAACTTTACCGGAAATGTCACAGGTTCTTTGTTTCTTCCATCATAAGAAGAAGACCAGTTGGTTACTTTCGGACTAAAACCCACTTCCAAAGCAAAAGGTGTCAGACGAGCCTCAATATATCGTGGAGCAGCGGCTGAGTCTCCAGTTAAAACATTACCCCAGTTCCCCTGAGTATCTATCAATAAATCTTTCTGCCCAAGTTGAATAATTGCATCCCCAATTGATGCATCTCCATGGGGGTGGTACTTCATGGTATTGCCAATAATATTGGCTACTTTGTTGTACCTGCCGTCTTCCAATTCCTTCATGGAATGAAGAATCCTTCGCTGAACGGGTTTAAGACCGTCATCCGCATGTGGAACCGCTCTTTCCAGGATTACATAGGAAGCATAATCAAGGAACCAGTCACCATACATATCATCCACATAGATAGCATCGTCATTATTCTTCTCAGATAGATCCTGGCCCAATGCCTCTGGATCAAATCTAGGAGTCGGTTGAGTGGATTGCATGGGTTCTTCCGACTCTTCTTTTCCTTCAGAATTTTCTTTTTCAGCCATGAGTTAAAAATTAAGCTGCTTCGCTTTTTTCAGGTGTATGATCAGCCTTTGGCTCTGATGATTTTTTATGGGGGGGGTCTTCAAGGATCCTGTCTTCCTTAGCATCAAGAATATCATGCTCAAAACGTAAATTTTTGATAATGTACTCCTGTCTTTCTGGGGTGTTTTTACCCATAAAGAACTTCAACATCTCTTTAATTGACTCATGTGCATCAATTTTTACCGGATCAAGCCTTATATCTTCATTAATAAAATGCTTAAACTCATCGGGGGAGATTTCACCCAGCCCCTTGAATCGAGTGATTTCTGGATTTTTACCCAGAGTTTTGATGGCAGCTTCCCTTTCAGTATCATCATAACAGTAAAGAGTTGATTTCTTATTCCTTACCCGAAAAAGTGGGGTTTGAAGAACAAACAAATGTCCTTGGCGAAGAAGCTCTGGAAAAAACTGTAGAAAAAATGTGATGAGTAAAAGTCGAATATGCATTCCGTCGACATCAGCATCCGTGGCAATTACAACCTGGTTGTAGCGTAAATCCTCTAATTCCTCCTCAATCCCAAGGGCTGCTTGAATCAGATTGAATTCCTCATTTTCGTACACAACTTTACGGGTCAGTCCAAACGAATTTAAAGGTTTACCTTTTAAA
>NHDJ01000095.1 GCA_002167265.1 Verrucomicrobia bacterium TMED56
CCCATCCAATTTCACCTCAATCCCAATTTTGTTCACGGCAACACCCGATGCTCCCCTGCAAGAAACCCTTACACAGATTGATCTTATTCATCGTAATACCGATAAAAATACTACTATCACAGGGCATTATAAACACCGCGTTGACTTAGTATACGGTCCTCCAAACAACCGAACCTATTATGAAGGCGTTTACAATGTATTACCAGTTGCTGTTGTTGAACCTGTCCCATTCCGTGTAAAATTACACACTCCATCCACTCCTATTGTCCGCGGTGGATCGCTAAATCTAAAAGTTGAAATTATTCGAGATGCGAATTTCACTAAAGATGTCGTCGTTAAAATCCTCACAAAACCGTCCGGTATAGGAGCAAAAAGTAATGTGAAAATTTCATCCAAAGATAGCATTGGTTATTACCCTTTAACTGCAAATGGAGGCACGCCAATCGGAGAGTGGGAAATTGGCGTACAAGCTGAGGCTCCTGCGGATGATGGTGGCAACATGCTAGCCGCTTCGAATTTTATCAAATTAAAAGTAGAAGAACCCTACTTATCTGTAAAAATTAATATGGCCGCAGTCGAGCGGGGTAAAAATGGCGAGATGATTTGCGACCTTGATATAACTCGACCATTTGAAGGGCTTGCTAAAGCTGATCTTAAAGGATTGCCACCTTTTGCCGTTACCGAACAGGTTGAATTCGATGCCAACTCATCACAAATTAGTTTTCCAATAAACACTGAGGACAAGGCCCGTGCCGGGCTAACAAAGAATTTATTTTGTTTTGTAAAAGTCCCTTTTTCCGGAAATTTAATCACCCACTCGGTTGGTCAAGGTGGTCAAATCCGTTTGGATAATCCACCTCCCAAACCAAAAGTTGCCAGCACCAAACCCAAGCCCTCTGCCCCCAAACCCGTTGTAAAAAAAGTCAAACCTCTTAGCAGGCTCGAGCAACTAAGGCTTGCTGCTCAAGGCGGCACCAATTAAATCTCAAATGAAAATTGCTTTTCTTTTTCTCTTCTCCCTTTCTATAATTTGGGCAAATGAGGAACCAGCCATAGCCCAAGTCCCCACACCCCAAACTCCTGCTCTGGCAACTCCAAAACTTCCTATTGTAACCAAGCCCGTATTGATAGCTCCTGACTTTCATAGTGAAGTGCGTGCTGTCCTGGAAAGTACCTGTGTAAGTTGCCACGGGGCGGAATCTCAAAAAGGAGGACTACGTCTTGATACATTGGCTTACGCAAAAGCAGGAGGCGATTCTGGACCAGCACTCGTACCTGGTAACAAGATTGAAAGTATCCTTTTGGAAAGAATTCATCTACCTGCTGACGACGAAGAGATCATGCCCCCAAAGAACGGTCCATTATCTGCCCGGCAGAAAGATATCCTCGATCGCTGGATTCAAACTGGGGCACATTGGCCCAACGGAGTACAACTTAAGGAAATTTCCGAGCGGGAACTTGTTTTACGACAAAAATCAAAAAACAAGCAATTTGTCTCTCTTTCCGCTTTTCCACCTGAAATAACTCTTAAAACTCAGGAAGATTTTAACTCAATCGTTTTGGTTGCCACCTATTCCGATGATGTTTCCCGTGATGTTACTTATGAATCTGCCATGTGGTTGGAAAATTCTTCCGTTGCAGATTTTAAGGATCGTATTTTGTACCCCATAAAAGATGGTGAAACCAATTTAATTGCAGAATTTCAGGGAAAAAGAGTCGAGGTTCCCGTAAAAGTCACTGAACCTACCACTCCACGCCCCGTTAGTTTTAAACTCGATGTCATGCCTGTATTCATGAAAGCTGGATGCAACACAGGTTCATGCCATGGATCTGCCCGTGGACAAGATCGGTTTATGCTTTCACTATTTGGTTATGACCCTGAAGGTGACCATCACCGCATCACCCGAGAACAAGGTACTAGGCGTATTAACTTAGCCATACCCGAAGAAAGTATGCTGGTGGAAAAAGCAATTGGAGCAGTTCCGCATTCCGGAGGAAAACTATTTGCCAAAGATAGCCAGCATTGGAAAACTTTAGTCCATTGGCTGAGTGATGGAGCGAACAAGGATCCTGAAGATATTGCCAAACCCTCGAATATTGAACTTTTCCCACCTTCTGCCCTCTTGGAAGGAAACGGAGCAACCCAGCAAATGACTGTCCTTGCTCACTACTCTGATGGCACAACTCGTGATGTCACCCCGCTTACGGTGTTCCAGTCTAGCAACGATGTTTCTGCAGCAATCGATGATAAAGGCTTAGTGACGGCAGGCTCTCGCGGCGAAGCATTCGTGATGGCTAGATTTAACATCTTCACCGTGGGGGTTCCAATGGTGGTTATTCCAGAAGATTTGGAGTATAATCGACCTAAACTTCCTGAAAATAATTATGTGGATACCCTTGTTCACAACAAACTCCACAAGTTGAGAATGAAACCTTCTGAGCTCTGCAGTGATGAAGTATTCGTAAGGAGATTATATCTTGATATTACCGGACTTCTTCCCACAGCTGAAGAGACGGCTGCTTTTCTGTCCGACCCTTCTGAAGAGAAGAGAGCTAAACTCATTGATCAACTGCTTGAAAAGAAAGAATTTACTGAACTCTGGGTAATGAAATTTGCTGAACTTCTACAAATTCAAACCGATGACAACCAGGGCATGAGTTACAAAGCCACTCTCCTTTATTTCAATTGGCTAAAGGACCGGATAGCCAATAATGTGCCCATGGATAAGATTGTTAAGGAACTCCTCACTTCCAAAGGCGGAACTTTCACAAATCCGGCAACCAATTACTATCAAGTTGAAAGGGATAATTTAAAAATCACTGAAAATGTTGCTCAGGTATTTATGGGCATGCGCTTACAGTGTGCCCAATGCCACAATCACCCCTTTGACCGATGGACCCAGGATGAATACTATTCCTTTGCCTCTTTCTTTAGCCAAGTGGGACGTAAACGGGCGGCCGATCCGCGTGAAAATGTAATTTACAACAGAAAAAGTGGTGAAATCAACCACCCAGTTCACAAGAAACCAATGCCACCAAAATTTTTGGGCGATGATACGCCTGAGATCAAGAAGGGTGCTGACCGCCGTGAGGTTTTGGCAGAATGGCTTGCCTCTCCCAAAAACCCATTTTTTGCACGCAACCTAGCCAATTTGGTTTGGGCACATTTCTTCGGAAAGGGAATTATTGAACCCGTGGATGACGTTCGTGTNTCAAATCCACCATCGAATCCTGAATTACTCGATCAATTGTCAGCAAATTTCACCAATTACAACTACGATTTCAAAAAATTGGTCCGGGATGTGTGTAATTCGAGAATTTACCAACTTTCCACCAAGACCAACCCTACCAATGAATCTGACACCCGTAATTTTGCACGCTCTCANCTTCGTCGGCTACGTGCTGAAGTTATGCTGGATGTTATTTCACAATCCACTGAAACGAAAAATAAATTCCAGGGACTTCCCTTAGGAGCAAAAGCTATTCAAATTGCGGACGGAGGCGTGAGCAATTATTTCCTCACCACTTTTGGCCGGGCTAAACGGGAAACAGTNTGCTCATGCGAAGTGGTCATGGAGCCAAGTCTNTCACAAGCTCTCCATCTTCTAAATGGAGACACCACAAACAATCGAATTCGTCAGGGTAAAGTGATCTCAAATAGTTTAAAGGACGGTAAGAAACCTGACGAAATTATTGATAATTTATACCTTCGTTGTTATTCTCGGAAGCCCCGGGNTTCAGAAAAAGCAAACCTATTGGCATCCCTCGACATGGAAAATCCCAGAGAAGGTTTAGAGGATATTTTTTGGGCACTGCTCAATTCAAAGGANTTTATTTTTAATCATTAATCAAATCCTTGGTAATACTATCTTCTTTGGATAAGAAGTAATTTTGCTCATGAATATATTCAAATTCCTCAGCTTATGTTGCCTTGCAGCAAACTTGGCCTCTGCAACACCTGAAAAACCTAACTTTCAGGATGATATTATTCCAGTCTTTGAACAGTCCTGCAATTCCTGCCACAACCCGGATAAAGCCAAAGGGGGGCTCGATCTAACTAGCATGAACGGTATCCTAGCTGGTGGCAGTTCTGGAGATNCTGCTCTTCCTGGTGACCCTGATGCAAGTCTTGTTTACTTATTGGCTGCTCGNCTTCAGGAACCTCACATGCCTCCAAGAGGTGAAAAAATCGAAAAATCGCAACTTCTGCTTATCAAAAATTGGATCGCCCAAGGTATGCTACCTACCGCGTCTGGAAAACCGATGAAAAAGAAGAAGTCTTCGGTCAATTTAGCACTTGGTTCCATTTCTGTTGGTAAACCCTCAGGTCCCCCGCCTATGCCCAAATATTTATCCTTAGAACCTGTTGTGGTAACCCCAAGGGCTTTCGCCCCCTCTGCGATGGCCTCAGCACCCTGGTCTCCACTCGTGGCTTTGGCAGGACAAAAGCAAGTTTTATTGTACAATACTGAAAACTTGGAACTTGCAGGGATCCTTCCTTATCAAGAAGGTTTTATAGAATCCTTAAACTTTAGCCGNAATGGTAAACTCGTCATTGCCTCGGGAGGACGCGGGGGAAAAAGCGGAAATGTTGCAGGTTGGGATTTAGAAACTGGAAAAAGAGTCCTCAATGTGGGGGAAGAACAGGATAGCATTTTAACCGCTGATATTTCTGCAGACCAATCTATTGTCGCAATTGGCGGAACCACGAAATTAATCAAAGTTTTTGACTTAACTACCAATGAAATTCTATACAAAATAAAAAAGCATTCGGAATGGGTTACGAAGGTTGCTTTCTCTCCCGATGGCATCCTTCTTGCCACCGCTGACCGGAATGGCGGTTTGTATGTGTGGGAAGCCAAAACGGGCAATCCATTCTATTCCCTGGTTGGTCACAAACAGGAAATCACCAGCCTTAGCTGGCGGGCAGATGGAAATGTTCTGCTCTCTGCTTCCGAAGAAGGTGCGGTACGCACTTGGGAAATGATCAATGGAAAGCAGGTTAAAACCTGGAATGCTCATGGGGAGGGAACCTTATCTGCTCATTATGCTCAAAATGGAAATATTGTAACCTCTGGTCGCGATAAGGTTGTCAAATTTTGGGATGGCAATGGAAAAGCCCTGCGTAGTATATCTGGATTTTCTGATATCGTGATGGAGGCCCGTCTTTCCCATGATGGATCCAAGATAATTGCAGGCGACTGGAGCGGGAAAGTTGGAGTATGGAATTCTGCTGATGGTAAAAAACTTGGTGAATTGATGGCCAACCCACCGACCCTTGCGAGTCGGATTTCCTCGGCCCAAAGCACCCTTTCAGATGCTCACAGTAAATTAAAAAAGGCCCAGNAAAATTTAGTTCCATTCATCAAGACAGTGGAAGACTTAAAAAAACAGGTGANTGCAGAAAAATCTTCATACGAGGCCCACGAAAAAGNCTTAAACGATTCAAATATTATAGTTCAAAATGCAAAAAAAGACCTAGAAAAAGCTTTAACTGATTTTGAAAGCAAAAAAAATACTGAAGCTGAAAAATCAAAGATTTGTAAAGACTTACTAAATCGACTTAGCCAAAATCAGCTGTCCTTGGAAAAGTACACAGCAGAATTTAACAAATGGAATAAGTTGGCCGAACAAAGGTCTCTCCAACTCAATACCCTTAAAGAATCTCTTCGCAANGCGAGAGAACTTCTTAATCAAAGCAAAGATGACCCTGTCCTAGCAAAAGCCGTTGATCAAGCTAGGGATGCTGTAGAAGTCATGACAAAAGACCATGGGCATGCGAGTAAGTTAGCCTCTGAAAATAAGACCGAAATGGAAAAGTTGGGCTCACTTAAAGTATCCCTAAAGTCAGAGCTTGAAGATGGGTCTAAGTTATTGGAACTAGCCAANCAAGCTTTGCTCAATCAGTCCAAGGTAGCTGACCNACAAAAAGAGTCTTTGAGCCAACTCCAACAAAAACAGATANCGATGACTAAGAATCGTGACCTCAGCAAAAACTTATTGGGAAATAAAGAAAAACTATTAGCTCAAGCAGAAGAGAAAATGAAAATTCCGGCGGCTGAATTCGCAAAGGCAAAACTTCAGACAAAATCTGCGGAAAACAGTATTTCAAAATGGAAGGCAGAAAGCATCAATTACAGCCGCCATCAAGAAACCTTAGTACTCCACAAGCTGGAAGATGAACTTTCTATGCTAGATGATCAATTAGATGAATCAAAGAATGTATTTGCGGTTGCTCAAGAAGCGGTCGACAAGGCCACTGCAGTTCTTTCCTCTCTCCCCCAAAAGATTTCAGAACACCAACAAACTGTTTCACAAAAAAAATCTCAGGTTGAAGTTGAAAATTCTATCTTTAACCAGATTACTCAGTCCAAAATTCAGAAAGAGGCGTTTATTGAAGAAGTTAATCAATTAAAGCAACAAAGCTTGCAATATTCAAAAACCGAACCTCAAAATGCAAATTTAGTCCAAGCAGAAAACAAATTATCAGAGTCTCTCGCTCTATTACAAAAAGATCTTCTAGCTGCAGATGCCCAACTTCTTGCCAAACAGGACCAGCTAAATCAGGCCAAGTCTGCTGCGAATGCNTCAGAGACTGCCCTCACTGAAGTNTTAAAGATGCGCGAAAGTGCTCCCAAGGTTCTTCAGGAAAAAGAGCAGGCTCTGCATGTTGCAAAAACAAAATTGGACACCCAGCAAAATCAGTTTTCTGGATTCAAACAAAAGGTTGATCAACAAAGAACCAAGGCTAAATCATTGCTCGAGCAGTACCTCCAGACATTAGCGAAGTAATTCTTAACTCTTCTGCTCTCCCAAATAATCTTACAATTGAGGAAACTTGACTTTTTACACCTTGTAGAAACTATTNTATATGTGAATATTTCTTTGGTGANACGCAGATGTAATTTAATCTTTTTAATTTTTGTAGTCTGCTGGTTCTCTGAAGTTTTTGCCAAAGATAATAATTCCTCCAAGCTTTCGGAACTCCAGTTAGCGAAAAGGGACGCCAAAGACTTTAAAAATCTTGCTTCATTAATCAAACCATCGGTAGTGGTCATTGAAAGTGTTGACCGGAACGGCTATGAAGGAGGCCGGGGTACGGGTTTTGTAGTAAGAGAAAACGGAGTAATTGCCACTAACTTCCATGTTATTGGAGAACATCGTGATTTTTCTATCCGTTTCTCAGATGGAAGAACTTTTCGTCCGCAAAGTATTCTCGCCATTGACCGGGACCGTGATCTTGCTTTAGTCAAAATTGATGCCCAAAATCTCCCTGTGCTGCAGTTGGGGAATTCTCTGGATTTAATCCCGGGACAGTCAATTTTATCCATTGGAAACCCATTGGGCTACGAACATAGTGTAAGTCGTGGCGTTATTGCAGCTATTAGGGAGCTTGAATTTGGAGACGGTCGAAACATGGTCCAGGTCGCTATACCCATAGAACCAGGAAGCAGTGGTAGTCCCGCCCTCGATTTGGAAGGAAAGGTGGTCGCTATCCTGTCCATTAAATCTGGAGGGGCGATGGGGTTTGGAGTGCCGGTAAATGAACTCAAAAGATTACTTGGCGAAACCAATCCAATCCCCATGAGTAAATGGTTGACAATAGGGACATTGGATAAGCTCGAATGGAATCCGGTTATGAACGGTTCTTGGAAACAGAGAGCTGGAATTATTTCAGGACTTGGCTTGGGAAATGGTTTTGGAGGCCGGATGCTATGCTTAAATCAAAACAAATTTCCCAAGTTACCATTTGAAATCGAAGTGGAAGTGAAATTAGAAGACGAGAGTGGTGCCGCAGGTTTGGTTTTTCATTCCGATGGGAAAGATAAGCACTATGGTTTTTACCCGACCAATGGCTCTCTTCGTCTTACCCGGTTTGAGGGACCCAATGTTTTCTCCTGGACAATATTAGAAACGGTTGAGTCCAATGCCTATTTACCCAACCAGTGGAACAAGATTAGGGTTCGGCTTGAAGAAAACGGAAGAATGATTTGTTCCGTCAATGGAGAAGTGGCCATAGACATAATTGATCTTGAATTTGACCAAGGCAGGGTTGGCCTTTGCAAATTTCGTGAACCCACCGCTCAATTTCGCTTTTTTAGAGTTTCCAAGCGCTTTCCAAGATCTGAGGTAACCTCCACATTTTCAAGTAGAGTGAAAAAGCTCGTCCGGCCGTTAACGCACCATCAGGAATTAGATGCCAAGGGCATTCATGATCTAGTTGAGATGGGCAAACCTACCCCTCAGGTCTTAAGAGATCACGCTCTTGAACTAGAAAATAAAGCTAAAAAAGTAAAGCTTCTCGCAAATGAAGTGCGGGAAAGATTGGTTATAGAAGAACTTGCAATAAGTTTAGCAATTGAAGAAAGGGGGTCCATTGATCTCCTCAAGTCTGCTCTCTTAATTGCTCGCTTGGATAATGAAAATTTCGATTTGGATTCTTACCTCGAAAAAGCTGACCTTCTTGCACGAAAAATCGAAAAATCCTTCGATCAAACATCATCCAAGGAAGAAAAGTTACTCATCTTGATCAACCACCTTTTTGTAGAAATGGGCTTTCATGGTAGTACTCTAGACTACCACCACCGTTCAAACAGCTACATGAATGAAGTTATGGATGACCGAGAGGGACTGCCAATTACCCTATCGGTTCTACTGATTGAATTGGCCAACCGACTTGATCTTCCAGTTTCAGGACTTGGTCTGCCGGGACATTTTATGGCGATTTATCGTGATACATTTTCGGATAATAAATCCGGTAAAAAGAAGACCACTGAATTGCTGATCGATTCTTTTGGAGGGAAAATTGTTAGCCGTGAAGAGGCCCGTCGTATTACCGGTATTGATCTTAAAGACGAAGATTTCCAGCCCGTTTCAAATAGAGATATAATAACGCGCATGCTTCGTAATTTAATTCAATCAGCAGAACGGGAACAAGATTCCATTGCTAGACTTAGATATATTGATGCAGTTCTCGCTATTGACCCTGATGACCGCTACACAAGAGCAATGCGGGCAATGATTCATTATGGCGAGGGAAGATTCACGGACTCTTTAATTGATATAGATTTTCTTATCAAGGCAAACCCTGAAGCAACTGAACTTGAACCACTCAAAGTCCTACGCTCAAGGCTCATCGAACAAGGAGCCAGTGCTCCCTGATTTAAAAAGTAATATTATTTTATATCGTCTTTAAAATAGCCTTCTCCTGTTTTCCCGTCTGGACCCATCGAATAAAGCAGATACCCGTCCCCGCCTTCCTCTAAAGGAAATTTATAAACATATTCATTTCCCCACGGGTCTAGAAAGGCTGGATCTTTCCCTAGAGTCTTGGCGAGCCAAATCTGAAGTGACTTCCCACCGCCATGAGAAAGACTTGGGATTTCTGACTGATCATATGCTGACAAATCAAAATGAAAAAGATGTGTTGGTATCTTGGAAGGGTAAGGAGGTAATTCCAATCCGCCATCTTCATTATGAAAACCGGCTAAAGACATAAAAAGACATTCGCCTGGTGTACAGATATCTTGGGGGCAATTAGGATATTGACCATGATCTGACATATATTCAGAGACGGCATTTCTTAAGCCCAAAATTTCAAGTTCTGCTTTTTTCTTTGACTGTTGCCGGGTTATGTAACCCCATCCCGTGAATAAGATTCCCATTAAAATACCAATGATTGCCACCACTACCAATAATTCTAACAAAGTAAAAGCTTTACGTTTTTTCATCAGACAATGCCCCCACCCCAACCCAATTTAAGTAAGGTTTCCCTGATTTTTTTTAAATCCTCATCCTCAAATGCCATTAGTTTATATTTGTCATCACGAAGAACTGCTTCTTTAAGGAAATCAATGCATTCCTCAAGTTGACCTAAAACACAGAAATAGCAGGCAAGATTGTATCGAATAATCGCACTTTCATAATGGACCGCCAATCCATCAAGAAGAATCCTCTTTGCCTCATCGATCGTTTCACTTCTTCTTGTTGCATAGGCATCTGAAACCCACCACTCCTCTTCATTAGGACATTCCGTTCGCAATTCTCGAGCTAAAGTCCCCATGCCTTTCCAATCTTGGACTTCCTGCCGGATAGCTAATTGAAAAACTTTTTTCTTTTTAAGCCAGGGTTCCTCATTTGGAAGTGCCCGTAATTCACGATCCGCCTGTTGGAACATTTCCAACTCAAAATATCCGCTTGCCCTCTTTAAATGGGTCTTAGGGTCAAGGATGTGGGGGGGTAGTAAATCAGCTTTATGCATTTGTAAGAAATCTATGAATTTTTAAGTTCAAAAGATCGAATATTAAAATCGTTCCTCCTGCCCCCCTCTAGCTTTTTCTTGCTTTCTTCCCCAGATTCCAGCCAGTAAACTACCGATTATACAGTGCATGACCGCACTCAATGCACAAGGTGCGGGTACCATTGGCATTGTCGAAAAATGTTTGCTTGCCAAGGCCATCCCCAACCCTGAATTCTGCATTCCTACTTCAATAGAAAGGGTCCGGGAAATAATGGTACTCTGGCGAAAAAAACGTGGAATACCATACCCAAGAGCAAACCCACCAGCATGTAGCAGGATCACTGCACTTAGCATGATCCCCCAATTTTCCAGGATAATTTGCTTTTTAGCTGCTAGAACAAAACCAACAATCAAGAGAATAAAAATAACCGACAATAATGGAGAAAAAGCTGAAAACCATAGAGCGGATTTCGAAAAATAATATTTCCAGGTAACACCCAGAACTAAAGGAATAACTACCACATATAAAATACTTTGCATAAGAGCCCATGGATCTACTGGAAGGTAGTGCCCGGCGTAGAAATGGGTCAGCCAAGGTGTTACTAGAATAGCGAGGATCGTCGAGCATATCGTCAAACTAACCGAGAGAGCTACCTGCCCTTTGGCAAGAAAGACCACCACATTCGATGCCGTACCACCCGGACAACTTGCCACCAGAATAAGACCGACCGCCATTTCCAAAGGAAGCTTGAACCCCAAACCAATCAAGGCAGCCCAGGCAGGCATAATGGAAAATTGAAGAAAAGCACCTAGTGCGATCAATCTTGGGTTTCGTAGCACCTCCAAGAAATCTTTCGGGGATAAAGTCAAACCCATGCCCAACATAATGATACCCAAACCTAAACTGATGGACTCTTTCCCGTACCACAAAAACAAGTTTGGTTCATAAAGAGCAACCACTCCAATCAAAACAGACCAAACTGGAAACAAACGAGTTGCCCAATGAACAAGGAAGTTAAAAACCATGCCCCGTTCAGATTGACTAAGAGATCACTTACCGATTTCCCAAAACTCCACCTCTCCCCACTGATTTCCCCATCCCTGGTATTGTGGAGTCAATCGGAAATATTGAGCTTTGACCGCACGCAAATCAACTTCTGCCCAGACCGCTTTCCCTTTTTCCGCAACAAATCCTTCATACTCATTAAAAAGAATAAAATTTTCTCCATCTCGGCTGACCTCAACCTTTAACTCCATCAGTTCATCGGGGCGGTCCCATGGTTGAAAATATACCCGAATCACTCCGATTCTTTTTTCAGTACCTAGATTGAAGGTAATTCTTGGATTTTTTTTCATCCATACCGTCCAAGTTGACCGCCAACCACTGTCAGGGAGTTTCCCGTCAATTAAGCGGTCTACTCCAAGCCGGCCTCCATCCATGGTTGGTCCAATCGTACTTTTTACATTTTGGACGGGGGCTAACTTAAATTTCCTGGAATCCCCATCAATGGATCGGTTTTGGCCGTTCACCATAAAAACGATCAAAAGTGGGCAAATCAAAAATAGAATAGTTTTTCGAAATAGGATCATCTTCCCGTTTTGAAGGCAAAAAGGGAATCATGCAAGTTAGATTAGGATATCCCCTAAGGGTAAAAGCTTAAGCGGTCAGTCTACGGTTTACCATCCAATGACAGCCGGATTCTTCTGCGATCTTAATAAAAATCCGTTCTGCCTTATTTAACTTTCGTCCTTTTCTTACAGAGACTCCCCAGGTTCGGTTGAGTTTCCCAAAACCAAGAGGCAAGCTGGATAATTCACCATTGGCTACTTCT
>NHDJ01000096.1 GCA_002167265.1 Verrucomicrobia bacterium TMED56
AAAAAGGTGTTCAAATTATTGGTTTCGGTACCTTTTCCGTCGTTAAGCGTGCGGCCCGGAAGGGAATCAACCCCCAAACCGGTGAAAAAATTAAGATCAAAGCTTCCAAGTCTGTGAAGTTCAAGCCAGGAGCTAAGCTCAAGGCTGCAATCTGATTTGCTTAATACCTACCCCTTTTATAAAGACCCGTGGGCAACCACGGGTTTTTTTTGGAAACTATAACCACACCAAATGAAAAAGGAAAATTCATCTATTCAGGCAAAAGAAGCTTACAAAAAGCACATGGAAGGTTCTGTGGCTTCCTTTGCACCCGGTAGAATCGAGTTTCTAGGAAATCATCTCGACTACAATGGAGGAACGGTCCTTGGCGCAGCAATCGATGCAGGAATCTATGGCTTGGCTCAGCCAATNAAAAATCGGTCCTTTCGTCTTTTCAGTGAAAATTTNGAGAAAGCGGTAATTTCCGGATCAATCGACAAACTTGAAAAGCAAAGTGGAGACAGGAGTTGGGGGAACTACTGTCTCGGTGTCCTCAATGTTCTCCAGCAAATGAACCTGGCTCCCAATGACGGATTTTCCCTAATCCTAACTTCTGATCTTCCTGTCGCCGCAGGCTTAAGCTCAAGTGCTGCCGTAGAATTAGCCACCGCGATTTGCCTGCTTCAGCTTGCAAATAAAAAGGTTNCCCAAAATGATCTGGTCACTATATGCAGGNGGGCAGAAAATGAATGGGTGGGTCTTCCGTGTGGAATTTTGGATCAAGGAACTTCAGCGTTTGGAGAAGACGATCAAGTNGTTCGTATCGATTGCGCCAATGAAAGCTATTCTACTTTGCCACTGCCTAAGAAAACCGCATTTTGGATATTTGACACCGGCATCAAGCACGATTTAATTGACTCTCACTACGGAACAAGAAACCAGGAGTGCATGGACGCTCTTTATGCCCTTCAAAAAATCGATCCNNATTTGAAATTTCTTGCNCACGGATCCGTTGATATAATCNAACAGGCCAGTATGCCTGAAAACCTAACCAAACGGGCAATGCATGTGGTGAACGAGCAAAAAAGAGTGGAANGATTCAGCCAGGGCTTAAGTATATCAGAAAATCCCAGTAAAATTGGCTCCCTCCTTAGCGAATCTCACCAAAGTTCTTCAGAATACTTCGAAAACAGCTTACCTGAGATTGATTTTTTGGCTGAACTATTGAACAAGGAAGAGGATGTTTTAGGAGCCAGACTGACAGGGGGAGGATTTGGGGGAGCCGTTTTAGCGTGGACCAATGAAAATTTTTCCAATGAACGGGCTCAATTCATTGCCGAACAATATTACCTTAAATGGCAAGTCCATCCAAACTTCCACACCTTTGCCGCCTCAAAAGGGGCTCACCTTCGTGATCCTTTAGGTAGAGTTTAGGAATTCTGTAAAAACTCTAAGAAATCCCTTACGGTCCTCAACATGGACATCGTGGCCAGCTTCTGGGAGNACTTCCATCTTAGCCGCTGGAAAATGTTCTACAATATCCGAAAAGTGTTCGGAACGCAGATATCCAGACTTTCCCCCGCGCACAAACAGAGAAGGACCGGAGAATGATTCATCTGATTGTAGTGGGCTGACAGATAAATCAGCGATTGATTCCCGAAGTACAGAAAGGTTTGGTTTCCAATGAAAAATTCCATTACTTTGAATCAAATTNGTAAGAAGAAATTGACGAAAAGCCCAGTTTGGAACCCGGGCGGCCAAAACTTCATCTGCCATCTTCCGAGAATCTATGGAGGGAAGATCAATATTCAACAAAGCATCCAAGGTCGGTATATGATGTTCTGGAGGATAGTTTCTGGGGGCAATATCTGCGACCACGAGCCTCTTAATTCTATGTGAATATTCGCAGGCAAATTTCATCGCCACTTTCCCTCCCAGACTGTGTCCGCATAAGGTCATCTCTTTTTGATTCCGATNATCCATCCAATGGAGCAAATCCCCTACCATGTCAAAAATTGATGANTTTTTGGAATGAAACGAACTACCGTGGTTTCGTAAATCCAATGCAAAAATATTAAAATTCTGGGAAAGTTCCCTGGCTACGCCTCTCCAATTTCTTGAAGAACCAAGCAAACCATGCAGAAAAGTAATGGTAGGTTTCTTTACATCCCCAAACTCCTCGCAGTGAAGAATATCTCTCATGGCTTTAGAAAAGTTCCAGTTGAGATGGATCCTGTCTTTTCCCGGCTCTGGAAATCTCTTTGGTATTTTCTCCCGCACTCGCGGGAGATGAGGTCTTTTCTCGAGTTAATTGGTGATCACTCAAACCAGTCATTTTACTTGAAGCCTTGTTTGCCTGCCCTTTTTCCAAGCCATCCAAAATCTGTTTCGCCCTGCTAACCACCTCATTGGGAAGCCCTGCCAATCGAGCAACCTGAATACCAAATGATCTCTCGGACGCTCCAGGAGTGACTTGCCGGACAAAGATGATTTCATCATTCCATTCTTTCACNGCAACCGCAAAATTGCTCAATCTTGGAAGGGATTGAGATAGTTTCGTCAATTCGTGATAATGAGTGGCAAACAGTGTTTTCGGACCCGCACTCTCATTACCGTGTAAATGCTCAACGACTGACCAAGCAATACTTAGTCCGTCATAGGTACTTGTACCTCTCCCGATTTCATCNAAGACAATNAGGCTGCTCNTGGTGCAATTGTTTAATATATTGGCTGTCTCATTCATCTCCACCATGAATGTGGAGTTTCCACGCGCTAATTCGTCCCCGGCTCCGACTCTTGAAAAAATTCGGTCCACTACGCCCATTTGGCAAGACTTTGCTGGTACTCCACTGCCAACTTGAGCCATCAGGGCGATGAGGGCAACCTGTCTGATAAAAGTCGATTTACCTGCCATATTCGGACCGGTAATCAATGCAATCTGATTATTATCNGAAGACAGAAAGCAATCATTTGGTACAAATGCATGCGTACCCGCAAGTCCCANGCTTTCTTTTTTAAGAACCACCTCCACAACAGGATGCCTACCTTGTTCGATTTCAAGTATGGAAGAATTCTCAACAAATTGTGGAATGCAGTATTCCCGATCTCTCATCAATTTTCCCCACGAGGAAAAAAGGTCAATCTCTGCAAGAACTTCTGCGACCTCCAGAAGAGCAGTAGACTCTTCAAGCGTTTGATCGACCACTCCCATAAAAAGGGACTGCTCACGGGAGACTGCCCTTTCCTCAGAATTAATGATTTCTTTTTCCTTTTGCCTCAACTCTTCCGTGTAAAAGCGCTCAGCATTGGTCATGGTTTGCTTGCGAACGTAATGTTCCGGAACCAAGTGCAAGTTGGCCTTGGTAACCTCGATAAAATAACCAAATGCTCCATTATACTTTACCTTAAGATTTGAGATGCCGGTTTTTTCACGCTCACTTTTCTCCAGATCACTGATCCATCTCTTTCCACCAGTTGCAAGCTCCCTCAAATGATCGAATTGATCATCAAATCCGACCCGAATAACTGAACCGCCCTGCCCTTTTACATCCACCTTAATCTCTGCAGGAAGTTCTTCTTCAAGCGAACGNTCAAGCAGATCTCTTAGATTATCAAATGTTTTAACTCTGGATGCAAGGTGCTGAATTGCATTCGCTTCCGATCCAGACTGCAGAAGTGATTCCTTAATCCCGGGCAAACCACGCAACATGGTCCTAAGCCCTCCCATTTCACGTGGGCGAGCCATACGGTTTTGCAATCGACCAAGGATTCTTTCAATATCGCTTCCAGATTTAAAAATCTCAGAAACTTGTGCAACCAGGGAAGGGAGAACGGAAAATTCGCTGACACATGACTGCCGTCTATGAATTTCCTCAAGGTTACGCTCAGGAGCTCCCAAATATCTTTCCAGCAAACGGGAACCTGCTGCGGATGAAGTCTCATCCATTGCATCGAGTAAGGATCCCGATCTTGTATGAGCTCCGGAAAGAAACACTTCAAGGTTGCGTTGCGTGGCAGGATCTAAAAGCAGGGTATTTCCATCCCGCCATTCTTCCAAAGTTCTGAGGTTGCCAGGTTTACCCTTCAAGACATCCTGGGCGTAAACAAGGACAGCACCNGCCGGNCCCAAGCCATTGTGCTCCAATCCGATACCAAACCCTTCAAGGTTCATGACTCCCAAGGATTCCATCACTTCACGGGCCCCAGATCGTTGATCAAAGTCAAAATCAGGTCTTTCCGTCAGGGTGGTACCCGACCATAGACGGTTCAAGTCTTCCAAAAACCGGTCATTCGCTTCGAGAAAGGCAACTTTTTTATCCCAACTTTCAGGCAGAAGAATTTCCTTGGGACTGACGCCACTTACAGCAGACAAAAAATTATAGGGTTCTGAAAAACCGCCAAGTTTGAACTGTCCGGTGGAAAGATCCAGCCATGATGCAAAAATTTTCTTTTTCTCTATGGACACAGCCAGAAGGAAATGATTTGAACTGGCATCCAGTTGACGATCCTCTAAGACGGTACCGGGAGTTAGAATTCGAGTGATTCCACGCTTTACTAACTTCCCAGTTTGAGCCGTTTCTAACTGATCACATATTGCCACCTTGTGCCCATTACTTAGCAATTTGGTTAAATATCCCTCAGCTGCATGAAATGGAATTCCCGCCATGGGCATCTCATGCCGCTTGGTTAATGTAATGCCGAGTAAGGCCGCTCCTCGAACTGCATCATTTTCAAACATTTCATAAAAATCACCCAGACGGAAAAGAAGCAGAGTATTTTCCTCAAGGCTTTCACGAGCCTCACGATACTGCCTCATCATTGGGGTGTCTCCTGTTGACTTCTTACTCATTTAAGGAATTTGATGGAAAACCCATCCAAGCCAACCGTCAAGGCAATGTAATTCCCAAAAAACGGATTAAAAGTTTTTCCCCAATCCAACTTCGAAAAGATGCAATGAAACATCNTCGAATTCACGATAATCACTCAAGTTCAGGAATCGGTAAGATAAAATTGCATCCCATCCAATACCTAACTGGTACCCCATCGCCAATAAAAGATCATAGCTGAAAACAGATTCAGCGAACGATTCTCCAGGAGTGACAAAATCGTCAATTGAAACATTGTTTGAATGCCTACGATTGGCAAAACCAAATCCAGCAGCCGCTTTGTACCAGCCACGGTCTCCATAGGGTAAGCCATACCCGAACCGNGTGCCAATGCTGGTTGCTTCCATAATTCCAGTCACTGAATAGAAATCTCCGTTGTCGATAAAGTCTCCGCTGTAAGAATTATAAAGATACCCAAAATGAATTTCACCTTCAAGATTACCCCATCTCCTGCCTGCACGGACTCCCAGGCTATATCCTAANTCACNATCCATGGACGGAGTATCCACACCAATGGTCATGTCGCTGGCGACAATGGACAATCCAATAAAAGGTTGAAGGTAGTACAAACCGATCTCATCTTCTAAATAACGAGGTGGAATTACTTCTGACTCATAAACCAGTTCATCATCCGACTCGTTTTTTTCATCAATCTCCACNGGTATCACTTCCGAAGAAATCAATTNATCCTCGACTNGATTTAAAGTGTTTGGATCAAGCGGTCCCGGCAATGAATCAAAATCATTTTGTGCCTCTGAATCCGGGATTAATACATTCTGGGGAACATCAAATTGAACGCCTACAATTTCCTTAAATTCAAGTGATAGATTTTTATGCCTCGCTTCAAGACTGTCCAGGTACTGGTCTCTGGTTAAAGTTTTAGTGGGCACCTGTCCAATTAGGAATGCAGTAAACAGGAATTGCATCCAAAGAAAAACCCAAGTTTTTGGAGAAGAAAATGACATTAACTTAAAACGGAGATCATTAATTCATAAGAAAGAACTAGTTAAAGGTAAAGTCCTTACTTTTTTCTCCAAACAAGCCGAAATACAAAAGGTTTTACTTTAAGAAAATAAATATTAAATCCTATTCCCGAAGTAAGGTACTAAGAGTCTTTGAGATACCCTTGAATTTCAATTCAAATTTAATGGTCGCCTTTTGATCGTTGGTAAAGAAAGAAAGTGTCTCAATATANTGGATGATTTCGTCATTGCTGTTCAATCCTTCCAGGGCCTGAGAAATTTGACCTTTAACCAAATTCTGCTGCTTTTGAACAAAACTTTCCGTGTTCAACCATTCTTTCTCATCCTGATCATAGATCGGCCAGGTTAGGTAAACTCCATTGGCAATGGAGGAGGAGAAACGGAACCAACTGGAGAAGTCATTAATGTAGAGATCTGGTGCATATTTTTCTCCTGTCCAAAACCATCCGATCTGTTCATGCCAAATCCATGATGCAGTGTTTAATTTGTTTACTTCCTGAACGAAGATCCACCCCAAATCAGCATGAAAGGCCCAGTTATTGTTGGATAGCATAAAGAATCCAAAATTGTCCAAAAAGCTCCATTTGTTCAAATCCTCGGCATTTTCAACGATGATTTTTCCTTTAGCGGTTGCNGTTAAATTGGAATCGTTGCGCATCGTGTAAGTAAACGAGTCAGTACCGATAAAAGTAGAGTTTGGAGTGTAATGAAGAGTTGTACCGTTCATNATTTCAATGTTTCCATTGGAAGGTTGTATAATGGAACCGGNTANAATACTAAGNCCCACGGAATTATTCGCATCCGGCAAATTAGAATCATTGTAGAGAACATCAAGNGGAATAGCCTGTCCTTTATTCAATTCGACAATAAATTCATCATCCAGAGCCATTGGATTGTCAGGGACCGGATTGACTTGGAAAGTAACATTGAAATCGTTCTGTAAATTATCGTCATTTACGGTGATTACAATTTGATCAGGACCATTGTAGTTGGGATTAGGTACATAGGTGTACTGTCCTTGGCCTGCATCTGTGAAAGTGCCGTGTGCNGGGGAAACTTTGGGAGGAAATTCAAATGGATAAATGGTTTGATTGGGATCCTCAGGATCAAATATTTCCATCACAAATGTTACACTGCTATCCTCATTTACNTGAACGGGCAAAGTAACTCCCAAACCTGGTGGTTCATTGATATCGGTTACATTAACATCAACCAGCAGGGTACTGGAATAATTACCATCATCCGTGGCCGTAACCTGTATCTCATAAATATTGTCTGTGTTATTATCGTCTCGGATCTCAAAATTCGGGGGGATTTTAAAAGTTAGCAAACCAGTGGTTTTATTAATATCAAATAAAAGTTTATCATTTCCTGAACTTATTGAGTATTCAATCGGTCCGGTCCAATCGTCAATGGTGGTTAATTGTATCACACTGGAATTGTTTTCTGATCGATTTACATCCAAACTTGTTATCACTTGGTTTCCATATGTAAAAGATGGAGGATCTTCATTCGCATTCATAATATCGACCTTTAGAAATAGATTGATTGTATGGAGCGGGTTTCCGTCAGTAATTTCAATCTCAACCTCATAAATATTGTCCCCATTGGCATCATCTGGGCTCTCAAAATCTGGAAAAAGTGAATTTGCGCTGACAAAGGAAAGATTGGTATCGTTGAGACTGAAGTAAGAGCGATCATTACCACCGATTATATTTAACTCTAGAATATCCCCGTCCATGTCGGTAATATTTAGATCAATCACAGAATAATTACTGGGATTCAAAGAACTCGATTCATAACGATAAATAGTTGAACTTGATAGGAGTTCGGAATTATTGATCACGGGTACATTATCATTCTGATTAGCCACACGAAAGGTGAAGTTTGAGTCCGTAAAATTTCCGTCAGAATCAGTGATACGGATGGGTCGTTCCCATTTGATATGGGTTGGACGGTTGTATCTGTAGGGATGATCATTGGACAGATTAGTCGACAAGCCCCATTTGTGAGCGAGGTATCCTTCCAGTTTTATGCGGTCGTCACTGTCAACGGAGTTCAATACGATCAGTTCACCTATTTGCCCGTTTAAACTANATCCGACTTGCAAATATGCATCGGTATTTGATGGAAATAAATTATCATTACTCGAATTTATTAAGGATTGCTCAGTGCCATTCAAATAAAACTTGGATGCTCCATAATTTCCACTAGCAGGTCGCTCCCATACCTGTAAACCGGTCGAATTATCTGTTATTGTACCATAGAAAATATATCCGTCACCGTATCTCCATGCCCATCCTTGTGAACCTGCAGTAGTTTGAAAAAAACCAGGGCTATTTCCAATCTGAATGATTTCATCAGACAAACCAACGCTTGTTTCAATATGGGTGACTGCAAAAATTAACAAATCCGGATTAGTGCCCAGTCCAAGGCGGGTGGTGCTCTCAAGGAAGTGGGTGGAAATATCGCCTTCAAAATCAACTGCTGTTTTCCCATTTATTGAAGCAGGAGCAAGGATGGGACGGTTGTTTGAAGTTGTTTGATCAAGATGATTGCCCATACCGCTTTTATCCTTCCATCCACCTATTCCATAGTTGGCAAAATCATTAAAGTTTTGTGTTTTGTAGAGTGTTTGATTGTCATCCGCATCCAACCAAAGGGAAAGATTTACCGCATCAGTGGGAAGAAAATCCTGCACCTGGCTAGTCAGTTCTTCAAAATCCGCCCCATTCAAATCACGAAATTGAACCAGTCCTTCATCGGAGATTGTAAACACTGTATCTGGTGAAGATGTATCCACCCACGACCATACTAATTCTCCCGCAGAATCATCATTGGCCTTGAGAATTGCGACTCTTTGTACACCTTCCGCGACATCAATGATTCGAGAGCTGGTAATTTCGGGAAGATCATTAATAGAGGTAACTGTGACATTTACATCATAGGAAACTGTAAGCCCCTGATGATTTTCGGCAGTGATGGTAAATGATTCTATTCCTGTAAAATTGGCATCCGGGGTGTAGGAAAATCTTTGATTGAGCAAATCGAAAGAAACATTTCCATCGGATTCTCCGGTGGATGAAAGATTGGCAATTCCGGGACCCGGAGCAGGATTGGCGTTGTCGTCTGTAACATTGATGTCGATATTTAGAAGGGCTGTGTCTTCCATGATTTCGAAAGTTTTATTGTTATCCCCAAAGGTTGGTGCTTCCGGTCCGTCCAATATAACCACCGTTACATTTTGCTCGTCATATTCTGGACTCGTACCGTCATCAGTCACCCGGATGAGAATACTGTAATTATTGTCGAGATCAGAATCCAAAGGGTTTTCATAATCAGGAACGGCCAAAAGTGAAACCAGTCCAGTCGAAGCATTGATTTCAAAAAACTGATGATCTGCCTGTTGAAGGATTGAATAAGTAAGGACTTCGTTACCCGTTGTAGTTTCAGTGTTGGTGGCAACCACGGAGAAAAGATCGAGGGTTTGACTGGTCTCCGAATGCAAGAATGAAGATGTCCAATTTCCATCCAAGGAGGATATATATGGGCGGTCATTTACATCACTAACCAGGACGACAACGCTCTGAGTGGTGGAAAGATTGTTGGAATCCTCAACTTTGACCAATACATCATAGCGATTAAACTCTCCAACATCCGTGGGATATTCGTAATCTGGAAGAGGACTGGAAAAGTAAAGCTTACCATCATCATGAAAGCGGTTTTCATCAAATTTTGAGCGGTCTTCACCACCCACGAAAGAATATTGAAAGACTTGTGCCTGCCTACCGGTATCAGAGAGAAGGATTGATTTGGTACTAGAACCAATATTCAGGGCAACTGGATTTTCAAATGTACCATTTTTCTGAGCCGTCGTTTCATATAAGCTGACATAATGTGAAGAATCATCAGAAAATACCAGGGTAGTTCCATTTTGCCCATTCTCTGGAATAATTTCCAGATCACTTGGAAAACTCAGTGCAAGGTTACTATCTTGATGAAGGGAAAGTGGCGTGGGACTAGAGAAACCAGAAACAGACTGAACCAGAACATTGGGAGGTGCGTTGATTTGTGCTGCGTATACAATATCTAACATGCCATCTGCGGTCAAATCATAGGCTTTTGCAAACCTACCCTCTCCAGCATAAGTCCCAAGTGTGGAGAATGTAAAGCTAAGCAAATTATTAGTACCCAGACCATTATTGTACCCAACAAGCACTTCATCCTTAGCTGAAATCAAAAGGTCAAGCGTTCCGGAATTATCAATGTCAGACAATTCAAGATGTCTTGGTTTTGAGAAAATATTTGTAATATTTTGCTTCCATGTAAAAGAAACCGGGGTTGTTTTATCATTCAGATAAACATCTATAACACCATTGAGGCGGGGTGTTAACAAATCATCATAGGAATCGCCGTCGACATCCCCAAATGCAAAATGAGAAATCGTCTGTGATGTCGTAGTAGTGATCAAATTTGACTGTTGAGAAAAGGCTCCAGCATTATTTTCAAACCATCCGATTTTATCTGCTGCAGGTTCGTTGAATGATACAATCAGATCAAGATCCCCGTCCTGATCAAGGTCCTTAACCACCATATCTTTGGGGTTCACAGCTGTACCCAAGTCCAATGAAACAGAAGGAGCAAATCCAGATGTATTGGGATCATATTCAAAATATTTAATTTCATCTGGAGTAGGATTAACCGCAAGGCTAAGGACTAAAAGATCATCGTAACCATCCTTGTTAAAGTCTCCATTTACCACTTGAGATGGATTGCCAAGACTATCGATCAATGATGTCCCAGAACTTGGATACATCGCAGAAATTGAACTATTGTTATCTGTGTGAGAAAGATAGCGAAGTTCATTCGTCTCGGAGGCGATAAAAACGATATCGGAATTTTCCTTGGTTGCATTAGGATCAACCACACTCAAATCCACGATAAATCCTCTATTTTCCTCAAGTTCCAACTTTGTCAAGTTCGGGTTGGAAATAACTGGCAAGCCAAAGACTGGAGGTTCGTAGGTATCGGTTATGAATACGGTGACATTTTGCTCATCATACGCCCCTCCACTATCCGTGGCGCGAACAATCAAGTTATAGGAATTATTTGCCCCTGTATCCAATGGGGTTTCATAATCTGGTTGAACAAATAAACTTACCGCACCAGAAACCACATCGACATCAAAAAATTGTTGATCAGCACCCCCTGATTTGCTGAAGGAAATTGTCTCTAAAAGATAATCCTCCTCATTGGTAGCAGTTACGGTAAACAAATACAGACTGGCATTTGATTCATTGTGATCGAAGGAAGATGTCCAGTTTCCATCTAAGGAAGTGATCACGGGTTGATCATTTACATCACTTACCGTAACCGAAACTGTTTTGGAAGTGGAACCTCCATTTTGATCCGCAACTTTTACGATAACGTCGTATCGATTGGCACCTCCATTATCAGTTGGATTTTCAAAATCTGGAAAGGGTGACTGAAAGTACAATTTTCCATCATTATTAAAACGTGGTTCATCGAAAGTTAATTCGTCTTCTCCACCATCAAAACTGTAGGTAAAAACTTCCTCACTCCGATTCAAATCACTTAGAACCACAAATTTATTGGTGGTTCCAGCATCGACGAAAATGGGTTCTTCAAAACTACCATCATTGGCAGGGTTGGCTTCATAAAGACTGAAATACTGACTGTTTTGATCTGCAATAACCAAAGTCTCCCGGGTCAAATCTGTTGCTGGAATAAGTCGAGCGTCACTGGGGTATCCCAACGCCTGGGCGGAATAAGTATTGTTTGTCAGTGGGATTGAGGTATTGAATCCGGTAGCATTTTGGACAAGGACTTTCGGAACCAAAGTCTGTCCTGTAGCAAAAACTACATCCAGTTTCCCGTCCCGTGTAAGATCAAATGCCTTGGCAAAGCGTCCTTCCTGCCCGGAATAACTTTCTAGGAGTGTAAAACTGAGCATTACCCTACTGTCTGAACCCAAACCACTGCTGTGGGCTAAAGACAATTCACCCCTTGCTGAAATGAGGAGGTCTGATGTCCCTGAAGAATCAAAATCAGCCAGCTCTACATAGCTTGGAAAAACGATTAGATTGCCACTGCCAAAAGATGTGAGTGATTGATCTAAAGAGAAAGCATTAGAACCATTATTCAGATAAATATCGACTGCGTTGTTTGATTTTCTGGCAATCACGATATCTAAATGAGAATTTCCGTCGATATCACCCATTGCAAAGTGTTCAAAATCAATGGATCCAACCGAAAGCGAACTACTGGTGATGAGTTTTTGCATGGACCCAAATGACCCAGAATTGTTTTGATACCATCCGATTGTGTCATTGTTTTCACCAACAAATGAAACAACTAAATCTTTAAATCCATCTTCATCAAGATCAGTGGCAATTGCGAATTTGGGCCCATCATCCCCTGCAGTTAAAGTGGCAGGAGCGTCGAAAACTAGGCTTGCGGAATTAAATTTTGAAATTTCTATACTGTTGGCATTTTGATTCAAAGCGACCAGGTCGTAATAACCATCATTGTCAAAGTCTTCGGAAACAACATATGTAGGTCCCGCATAAGTACCGGTCGGGGAACTGACGGATCCATTATAAAAGTCAGATATAGTCGTTGAGTTTCCAGAATGTGAAATGAAATCAACACTGGTTGAACCGTTTACGAAAACCAAATCAGGAAAGGGGTTACCGGAATCCTGATCAGAAACTTCAATATCCAGTACATAGCCAGTATTTTCAGGCACAACTACTTGAGTAAGTGCGGCGTTGGTAATGACTGGATCGTCATTTGCGTTAGTTATTGAATAGTATCTATCCTGAATGGTTGGCGTGCCACTTATACCCAGTTGCACATGATAGATTCCATCTCCATTACTATCGGTGGGATTTTCGAAGTCCTGTGCAGCCAAGAACTCAAGCTGTCCTGTAGCAACATTGAGAGTAAATTTATCCTGATCATCCCCTCCAGAAAGAACAACAACAACGGTAAGATTATCATCTTCCGAAAATGTTTCGATTGAAAAATTTGGATCTGCCACCAGATTTTCACTGACAGTTGCGGATAGTGAAGCGACTGAGTTTCCACTCCCGTCCCTTATTTCCGGATCTTCCACAACATTTTGAATGGTCAGGTAAATGAGGTGACGGACTTGATCTGGATTGGCCGTGTCATCTGTTGCATTAACTTCCAATACATAAGAATTATTATTATCCAAAACAGAACCAAGTCCTCGTTCGAAATCAATCTTTGCGGGATCCTTAAATGTTATTCTTCCGGTAGTGGGATTAATCTCGAAAAGGCTGGTATTGTTGTCGTTGTAATGATTATTGGAAGGACCTAAATTTCCACTGTTGTCCCCCGGATTGTGCGGAGTCAAACCATAGGTTAAAGGATTACCTTCGTAATCCTTGGCAATCGTGTTAAATACAGTAACATTACTGAGGGAAGTACTAATGGTATGCTCGGAAAAAGTGCCTGCATCTTTCTGAATAACTGGAGAGGCATTATCATCTGAATACTCAAAGTATGCAGGTTCATCATCATTGATGGTAGAAAGTAAAAGATTAAAACTATGAGAGGTATTTTCAATATCTGTCACCGTAATATTAAGATCATATACATTGTCGGTGTTATTATCGTCTGGTGACTCGTAATTAGGGGGATTTCTGAGTGTCAGAGTGGTTAGGTATCCCGAACTTGGCATAACCCTGAACTTGGGGGCATCTGGGCCACTTAAACTCCATATGAAAACTGAAGATGGTGGAATATCATATGGATCAGAGGCATTCAGTTCCATACTCCAGGTCGAATTATTTTCCAAAATAATCCTGGTGATTTCAGAAGAAAGTAAAGAAGTGCCGTTACCCTCGCGAATTACCGGAGCGTCGGGTACATCAACCACATCAAAAACAAGTGGAAAAATACTGGGATTTGATCCATCCGTCACCGAGATGTCAATGTAGGTCAATCCTTCATAATTCGCTTTCGGGGTAAACTTCAAAGCACCACTCAATTCATTGAGCTCAAGTGTTCCATTCGAATCATTACTACCATCGTAGTTGATAAAATTACTGGTGAAAGTGAGCCCGAGAGAACTGTTATTGTCTGGGTCTCTGGCGTGATCTGACAAGTTTGCGGAAACACTCGTATCCTCATCAAGAGTATACTGCAAAAAACTGATCTTAACATTGGATGCTGGCCCGGCAAAAAACTCGGGAGCTTCGGGTTGTTCATTGACATCGATGGTAAAGTTTGCGTCGTGATATCCTCCCCTCCCGTCACTTGCACGCACCAGAATTTGGTAGGATGTAACCGACTCATAGTCTGATGGTAAATTGAATTTTAAACTTCCATTTAAATCCAATGCAAACGCATCCGTATCTCCACCAACTTCAAGCCAGGTAATGGTATCAGGACCGGCTCCACTTTGATTATCTTCATCTGTAACATACTGACTAAGCTGCATCGAAGCGTTCTGTTTGAGTGGTTCATCAATATTGAGTGGGATGGGTGTAATCACGGGAGCATCATTTACATCAGTTACTCTGACCGTAAAAGCAGCAGTTGAAGATATTCCACCCACTGCCTGATCTGAAATCCTTACATTTACTGTATAGGTGTTGTTTTTATCACCCGACGCCGTACCATCCAATGGATTTTCAAAGTCGGGAGGTGTTACAAACCTCAAACTGTTACTTCCTACCGGTGTGTTTTGATCATACTCAAATTCAAACCATACATAGTCATTTAGAGGGTCCACACTCCAGTAAAAGGTTGAGGCTCCCTCAGGGTCTGCCCCGGTAAGAGTGGCCACGCTTGTTTGATTTTCTGCTGCAGAAGGGATGTAATTTGTAACTGGCGAAAATTCAGGTGCATCATCAACATTTTGGATAATGAAATCCAGTCGAATACTTAGGGTTTTTCCAGTGCTCTCAGTAGCTGCCAATTTTACCGAGTAATTATTATCACCGTTATCATCTCCGGGTGCTTCGTAATCTGGTAAACGATCAGGTTTAAATGAAATTTCAGCATATTTTTGAGCAAGATACACCGTCATGTTGAAGTCTTCATTGTCCAGTATTTGTTCTCCTCCTTCAAATTCAATGGAAGAGATCGAATCACCATCAACCTCGGTATAGTCTACTCTTACTAAAGACGGATTATTTTCGAAAAGTGGAATAGTGTAGAACTCTTGGGCAATGCTTATCGGCTCATTCGGGGCAGGGGAAATATAATCCAGTCTTGGAGGGTCACTGACAGCAACAAAAGATACATTGAAATCCAACTCGACCGTTCCCACACCATCGGAAATTTCAACAATAAAAATATCATTACCGGATGTTCCATCATAATCAAAATTTGGCGTGTATGTTAATGAAGAGGGTTCTGTTCCAGTACCGGAAGCCACCGCGGTTCCAAAATTTCCATCATTGCCGAATTTCACTCCCCAATCGAGTGCCGCTTGATGACCGGCATCCACATCACTGGCAAGGAGGGAGAACATTGAATTTGACCATGTCCAGACATTATCCTCGGTAATGGATATATTGTAACTGTAAGTCCCAGAGTTTAAGGAGGGCAATTCATTTACATTCGTAACAGTAACGGTAACTGGAATCGAATCTGAATTGGTAAGATTTGATGCCGCATCGGACCGGTCTCGGACCGTTACTGTAATGTCATATATATTGTTTCCTTCCAGTTGATTTTGATTACCGCCGGTTTGATCAACAGGATTCTCAAAATCTGGAGCAGAAAGAAAAGTAAGTTCACCGGTGCTGGAAATCGTAAAAAATTCTTCGTCTTCCCCCGAAATATCATAATAAATTTTAGCACCTTCAAAGGAAGAAGTGTTGTTATCTATTAAATTATTACCATTCGCTGTGGAATCCGGGTCTGTGGGATTAAAATCATGCAGGGTTCCTATGACATTTTCCACCCAGTTTACTGAAATTGCGGAGTTCTCATTAAGCGAAATGGGATCATCATCCACCCGGTCAATCGTAAAAGTAATATCAATTGTGTCTGCTGAAGCAATCCCTCCCGTCCCTGCGTCATAGGCAGTAAAAGAGATCACTTGTGTTCCATAATCATCTGGATCGGGAATATAATCAAAATTTATGTTCGTGTTTGAGTTGAATGAACTTGCAGTCATTTGACCCTCAGTAAGGGCAGAACTGTTTAACTTCACAGTTCCTCCGATATTGGAATTACTTATGGTGTAGGTCCAATAAACATTATTCCCTTCAGGATCACCTGCATTGATTTGAATCGGAGAAAAATCTTCTTTCGTTTCAGTGTTTTCACCTTCGCTAATTGTTCTGTTGAAGGTAGTGGATGACAAGATAACCGGCGGTTCATTGACATTTTGAAGGGTGACAGCAATTGGAGTGAAAAGTACAGAAGAACCTCCGTCATCCGTGGCATTAAGATCGAAAGTAAATGTAGTTTTTGCTAGTGGCGGTGATTCAAAATTTGGAATGATGCCACTTTTGAAAATTAGATTAAATATGTAACTTGCAGAGCCTGATTTCGATGAAAATGAAACATCAAACAAATTATCATCGGATGAATAAGCGGCATTTGAATTCTCTGAAATCGCAAGGGAAAGATTTTCGGCCGAAGCATCTGAATCATAATCGATTACAGTAACGGTAACAACTTGATTTTGATTTTCATCAACACTGTAAGTGTTTAGAACAGTACCAGAAAAAATCGGTGGATTATTAACCGGAGTGACATCAATGACAACTTTGTATTGAATTGGATTAAATGCCGTTCCATTGTCTTCCAACGCTTCCCAAACAAATTCGTCACTCTGCTCGTTGTAGTTATTGGGAATGTAGATGTAAGATGTTCCGCTTGAGGTATTTAATGTTCCATACTGGGGTTGAGTATAAATCGAGTGACCTGTAAGGAGACGATTGTCTCCTAGAGATGACGTATTTAAATCAATGGATACCTGTGTTTCATTAAGAGGATATCTTTCGGCTACCGTGTAGTTAGAGGTAGGGTATTGAGTCTGCCCATATGAAAAGGTTGCTGAAAATAAAACAGCAAACAGTGATAAAATGCTCTTTTTTAAGAACATAGAATCAAGATCCCCTGCAGAGGATGGACTTGGTGTTAATAAGTATTAAATTCAATGGAATGAAACTATTTGAACTCCTATAGTCGGAACAGTTAAGGATTTCTTTAACAAAAAACATGCTATTGTTAGCTTTATTTTGCAAACCATTTGTAGCCTCCACCTTAAAGATTTTAACAGACCAGACATCTGCCAATTAAAATTATTTTCTTGTACAACTCTCCCATCAGGGAAATTAATGAAAAATAGCCCATGAAAAAATCTACTGAATTAAATGCCTCCAAATACTGGAGTACAAATTTAACCCTGGTTGGCATATTGCTCATGATCTGGTTTTCAGTATCCTTTGGATGCGGAATACTATTCAAAGAACAACTTGATCAATTCTCAATTGGCGGAGCCCCGCTTGGCTTTTGGATGGCTCAACAAGGATCCATCATTTCTTTTGTAATTCTGCTGATTCTTTACTCTTTCCTAATGAATAAGCTCGATAAAGAACATGGATATGAGGAGACGGGTGAATAATGGACCAGACTACCTGGAATTTCATTTTTATCGGAATAACCTTTGGGGTGTACATTACCATCGCAATCTGGTCACGGGCTGCATCAACTAAGGAATATTACACCGCAAGCGGTAGTGTATCTCCCATTGCAAATGGAATGGCTACCGCAGCAGATTGGATGTCTGCTGCCACTTTTATATCGATGGCGGGGGGAATTGCAGCAGCAGGCTATGGGGCGTCCAAATTTCTGATGGGGTGGACTGGTGGATTCGTGCTTTTGACTATGCTGATGGTTCCCTACCTGCGAAAATTTGGTAAGGCAACCATTCCGGACTTTATCGGGGACAGATATTACTCAAATGCAGCCAGAGTTGTGGCAGTAATTTGTGCAATTTTTATCTGCATGACCTACATTATGGGACAAATGAGAGGAGTCGGGATCGTTTTTTCAAGACTTTTCGAAATTGAAATCTGGATGGGGGTAATAATTGGGGCTGGTATTGTATTTTTCTATGCCGGACTTGGAGGCATGAAAGGAATAACATACACTCAGGTTGCCCAGTATTGTGTTATGGTTTTTGCTTACACTATTCCGGTCTTCTTCATTTCGCTGATCATTACCGGCGATGCAATCCCTCAACTTGGACTGATCGGAAATTATGTGAAAGAAGGGGTGGAGAACTCAGTTCCTCTCATCGAGAAAATAAATCAGATTTCAACAGACTTGGGATTTCCAAAATACACCGAGAGCACCAGTAGCAAGCTCGATCTATTTTGTATAACCGCAGCTCTTATGGTAGGTACAGCTGGCTTGCCTCATGTAATTGTCCGTTTTTTTACGGTAAAAAATGTTAAAGCCGTTAGGAAATCCGCCTATTGGACCCTTAGTTTCATTGCGATTATTTACCTGACTGCGCCTGCTCTGGGAATGTTTGCCCGCACCAACTTTATCGAAGAGATCAATGGAAAAAAATATCAGGAAGCTCCTGAATGGTTCAAAAACTGGGAAAACCAGGGTATGATCGCTTGGGTCGATAAAAATGAAGACGGTTTCATGCAGTACCGTTCTGGTGATGTTTTCTCTGGTAAACCATCTTTTGATGATTCTTCCAGAAAAGTTGATTCTCCCCGCATCGTGACCAACGAAATTTTGAAAACCGAAAATGAGGTTTACTATGACAAGGATATCATTGTACTCGCCAACCCTGAAATGGCAGGACTTCCGCAATGGGTTATTGCTCTTGTCATGGCTGGTTGCGTTGCCGCGGCCCTTTCCACCGCGGCCGGTCTATTACTCGTTCTTTCAACAGCCATTTCTCATGATCTGATGAAAAAAATCATCAATCCAGATATTTCCGATCAACAGGAAATCCGTTATGCCCGAATTGCCTCGTTTGGAGCCTTGGCAGCGGCGGCTTATTTTGGAATCAACCCCCCATCCAGCTTCGTTGCCAAAACCGTTGCGTTTGCCTTTGGTCTGGCAGCATCTTCTTTTTTCCCAACATTGATTATGGGGATTTTTTCCAAGAGAATTAACAAGGAAGGTGCGATTGCCGGGATGATAAGTGGCATCGGGTTTACCCTGTCTTACATCATATATTTTCAATTTATTACTGATTCAAAGAACTACTGGCTTGGGATTTCCCCAGAAGGTATTGGGTTTGTTGGCATGTTCATCAACTTCATAATCGCCTATATTGTAAGCTCTCGAACCCCACCTCCCCCATCCGAGGTTCAGGAAATGGTGGAAAATATTCGTATTCCCAAAGGAGCAGGTAAAGCAAGCGGGCACTGATTTTAAGAGAAAGAAAGCACACCTCTATTGGGAAATAGAATTTCCGGAGGGTATTTCTCTTTACATAAGGAAACAGCTAGAATTTGATTTTATCAAGAATCACCATTCTCTCTTTAACATTAAACAGCCCATTAAGTTATGATCGAAACACGTAGAAAATTCATCGCTCAATCAACCGCCTTTGCCACATTTGCAATAAGTGGAACTAAATCTTCTGGAAAAATTATGGGAGCCAATGACCGTGTGAATGTAGCGGTTTGCGGGATTAAGGGACGCGGGGCTTCTCATATTGGAGGACACGGCAGGCAAAAAAATGTAAATATCTCACATTTAGTGGACCCAGACTCCCGCTTATTCTCAGGCCGCGAGAAATTTGTTCAAAGTAAGTTCAAGAATACTCCGAAATGCGTTCAAGATGTAAGAGATGTACTTGATAATAAGGAAGTAGATGTAATTTCCATTGCCACTCCTAATCACTGGCATAGCTTGATGTCAATCTGGGCATGCCAGGCAGGTAAGGATGTATATGTTGAGAAGCCCTTGAGTCACAATCTCTTTGAGGGACGCATGTTGGTAAAAGCGGCCAAAAAGTATAAGAGGATCGTGCAGCACGGAACTCAAAACCGTTCCCTAAGCAAGTGGTCTAAGTTGGCAAATGAGATTGCCTCAGGCGAAAAAGGAAAGCTCGAAATCGCGTTAGGTACCTGTCACAAAAGAAGAGGATCCATTGGTTTCAAGGATACAAAATCTCCTCCTAATGAATTGGATTTTGATGTTTGGACCGGACCTGCCCCAAAAGAAGATTTCCACGATAATCTAGTTCATTATAACTGGCATTGGTTTTGGAATTTTGGAAACGGGGATATCGGCAATCAGGGAGTTCATCAAATGGACATTGCCCGTTGGATGATTCCGGGAGCAGTTTGGCCCAAAAGCGTATTCTGTATCGGAGGAAGATTTGGCTACAAGGATCAAGCGGAGACTGCAAATACCCAGCTTGCTATTTTTGATTATGGTGAATCTCTCCTCGTTTTTGATGTTAGAGGCCTATCAGGCAAATCGAATATGGGGGTGTCCAATCATGTTTATTTCGATCAGAACGCAAAACAGAAAAAAACTAAGAGTCATGGAATTAAGGGAATTAAAGATCCACTTGCAGATCGCGGTGAAGTAGATATTTTTGAGAATTTCATTCAGTCAGTGCGCAACCGTAAAGAAGAGCATTTGGACGCACATGTTTTTGAAGGTCATGTTTCAAGTGGACTCTGTCACCTTGCAAATGTCTCGTATCGACTCGGGGAAAAATCCTC
>NHDJ01000097.1 GCA_002167265.1 Verrucomicrobia bacterium TMED56
AAAAATAATTATAATACTTGCTTGAGAAGAGACTTTATTCGATTTTGCTCACCTTATGAGAACGTAATTCCAGGTGCTGAAAGTGAAGCATTACAGATTCGCCGCAATACATTTGCTCGCGAGGCCCGGTTGGAAAAGGAAGCGGAATCGATCAGGGTACCATTTACTCATCTTGGAATCTGCGACCAGACAGGAGTTTTCGACCTGGAAATTGAAAATCAAAAGATTTTCTCCGCAGAAGTCAGTTCAATGAAATCGGTTTGGAAAGATGTTATTCCAAATCACATGGGTTCCTTTAAAAATTAATCTATGAGTGAGGAAATCGGACATTTTTGCGGAATTGCTCTTATTCGATTAAAAAAACCTCTAAACTATTTTGCTGAAAAATACGGCACCCCCCTGTGGGGATTCAATCAATTATTTTTGCTGATGGAAAAACAGCACAATCGTGGACAGGATGGTGCGGGTATTGGATCCATGAAATTGAATGTCGATGCCGGGCAAGCATTTATGTTTCGCGAAAGGAGTACGAGTAGTAAAGCATTGGCTAAAATTTTTGATCAACAAAACAGAGCCATCAACAAACTGATCAAGAAAGGAATCGCGTTTCCTGAATTCCCCGAGACCATAAAGCAGCATTTCGAATATGGCGGTGAATTACTGCTTGGCCATTTACGATACGGCACATCCGGTGACTATGGTTCAACAACTTGTCACCCTTATTTTAGAAAGAGCAACTGGCCTGGAAAAAATCTAATGGTTGCCGGCAACTTTAATCTAACAAATGTTGATGAGCTAAATTCCAAGTTAGTCGACCGTGGACAGCATCCAGTCTTTGACACCGATACTCAAGCTATTCTTGAGGAAACTGGATATCATTTGGATGCAATGAACGACCGACTTACAAAAGAGGCGGATGCAGAGGAAGTCTCTGGAGGGGAACATGCCAAATGGATTGGGGAACGTGTTAATTTGCCGGAGGTTTTTCGGAAGGCATCCGTCAATTGGGATGGGGGATATGCCCTTGCTGGGATCGTCGGTAATGGAGATGCTTTTGCCATGCGTGATCCACTCGGGATTCGTCCGGGCTTTTATTTTGAGGACGATGAAGTGGTGGCAGTGGCATCGGAAAGAGCACCCTTGATGACCGTATTTGAAAAGAAGATGGAAGAGGTTTCGGAAATAGACCCAGGAACGATTTTAGTGATTCGGGCTAATGGAGAACTCATAAAAGAAAGGTTTGCCGAAGATCCAGCCCGTCGGACGGCCTGTTCTTTTGAAAGAATTTATTTTTCGAGAGGTAATGATCCAGACATCTATGCGGAAAGGAAGACCCTTGGTGCACTCCTCGTACCACAAGTCCTCGAGTCCGTGGGTAAAGACTTCTCCAAAAGCGTATTCAGCTATGTGCCAAATACCGCGGAAAGTGCATACTATGGGTTCATGGAGCAGTTGAGACTGGTTCGCAGGGCAGAAGTAAAACAAAAATTACTTGATGCAAAAAAGGCTGGAGAATTAACGGATGATCTCATTGACGATTTGGTAATGGATAATTGGCCAAAGGGAGAAAAGATCGCTAATAAAGATATCAAACTGAGAACATTTATTAGTCAAGAATCCGGTCGTGCTCAACTGGTTTCCCATGTCTACGACATTACTTACGGTGTAATTAGGGAAAGAGAGGATGCCCTGGTTTGTATTGATGATTCAATTGTAAGGGGAACCACTCTCAAGCGAAGTATTCTTCAGATTTTGGGCCGTTCCAAACCCACGAAGCTATTAATTGCATCTACTGCTCCACAAATTAGATATCCAGATTGTTACGGAATTGATATGTCTGAATTGGGTAAGTTTATTGCCTTTCAGGCCGCGGTCGCCTTGATTAAAGAAAGAGGGTATGAAGGTCTTCTTTCTGAAGTTGCAATAAAATGCCGTGAAGCACTCAAGAATGGGAACCCAAAACTGGAGAACCATGTAAAGCGGGTATACGAGAACTTTACCGTTTCAGAATTATCCGCAAAAGTGGCTGAGTTGGTAAAACCGGAATGTTTGAACGGTACGACTGAAGTACAGGTTGTTTATCAAAGTATTGAAAATCTGCATGAGGCATTACCCGACCATTGTGGAGATTGGTATTTTACTGGAGATTATCCCACGCCCGGTGGATATCGGGTGGTCCATAAAGCATTCTTAAATTTCTACGAAGAAAAAGACGGACGCAGTTACTGATTTTTACTAACTTGATTATCCTCGACTCATTGTATGATCATGTTTGAATCATACCTGAATGACCAATGAAAATCATGACTTTCTACGCCGATTGAATGAAGGGGATGAAGACGCCTGGCGAGAAATTTACCCAACTGTAAGAAAATTAGCCATGGGTAACCTAGATGCTATGAATTTTAGAAAAGAACTTTGCTGAGTCATTATTGAAAAATTTGAGTTAATATTGATAGTTTCATATTGGTAATTGGAGTTTTCTTTTTAATTCTTACAAAAATTTTCGAATTTGTTTTCTGGGTGGTACAATAAAATTACGAAAAAGCCTTTGACATGGGTGAGGGTTGTTCCGTTATAAACGAACTAGGATGGACACAAGTTATCAAACCCTCGTGCTTAATCGCCTCTGGCAAGCGGTTAATGTTGTAGGGATTGAGCGGGCATTTAGCCTGCTTTCCCTAAATCATGCTCAAGTAATTTACGCAGAAGATGGGAGTTTTCGCGTTTTTGACGGACCTTCTTGGTTTGTACATTGTAAAGAGCTTGAAAAACTCCCGGGTAGCAGAATTGTACACACGGTCAATCAGCAGGTTGTCGTGCCATCTGTTTTACTGCTTCGTTCATATGATCGAATGCTGATGCAGGAAATTAAGTTTAATCGTCAGAATCTCCTAGAAAGGGATGATTATAGTTGTCAATATTGCGGAAAGAATCTTCCTCCTAAGGAATTGAACATGGACCATGTGGTTCCTCGTGACAGGGGAGGGTCGACTTCTTGGGAGAATGTGGTTATTTCTTGCATCCGGTGTAACAGCAAGAAAAGTAACCGCCTACCTAGAGAGGCAGGTATGAGATTACTCAAAGAGCCTAAGAGACCGCCCCGCCGTACCTTTATGTCGACTCTTTATGGTAAACCTATGGAAGATACCTGGAGTCATTTTGTTCAAGGTAAATAATTGACACTATTCTGATGTTTCTCGCCTGTGGCGAGATATTTGCTATCACATAGGATATGATAGATTATTCAGCCCAAAAGGATTCTGATAAAAGTGCAATCGACACTCTTTATCGCATAAGCACTTTGGCGGGTAAGGAGAGAAATCCATTGATTGCCTTGGAAGGCATATTGGATGAGGTAATGAATGCATTTGGAGCTAGCTCGGTTTCAATAAGTTTACTGAATGCAGATTCAGATAAGTTGGTCATTGAAGTCGAACGCGGTTTAGCCAAGTCTAGTAAAGGTTTCGAATTACCAAGGGGGGTAGGGATAACAGGATGGGTTGCGATGCACGGTGAGCCTTTGCTATGCCAAGATGTGTTGCTGGAAGAAAGGTATTTTCAGCTCGATGATCGGATTCGTTGTGAAATGGCGGCACCTTTAATTGAGGGGAACCGAACTGTTGGTGCTTTGAATGTGGATGCCCTTGAAGCCAATGCTTTTAGTGAAGATGATTTAAGGCTTTTGGCCCTAATGGCTAATGAAGCGAGTCGAGTGCTGGAAAATATGTGGATGATTCAGCAGCTTAGGAGAAAAGCCGAGCAATTGCAGACTTTAGTGGTGGTTGGACAGGATATGGCCGGTACTCGTAAGGTTGAGGAAGTTTTGGAGTCAATTACCAGAGAAGCACTTTTGCTGCTCGATTGTAGTTTAACTGCATTTTTTTTGTACGAGTCTGAGTCCGATGAATTGAAATTGCACTCCTTACAAGACAGAAAAGGTAGGATTTCTCATGAAGAAACACTTAATCCCTCAGAAAGCATACTGGGAACTGCATTGAGAGGGCATAGGCAGGTTCAAACGCGGAATCTGTTCCGTACTGAAGAACACCATTTCACCAGCCTGATAAGAGAAAAAAACCTGCACTCTATGCTTGTGACTCCTGTAGTGTATGAAGATCAGCCAATTGGGCTCATTAGCCTCTATGTAGACCGTTCACACAGGTTTAATGATGATGAACGATTAATTGCAGGAGCACTCGCCGACCTTAGTGCAATTGCTATTCAAAATGCCCGACTGTACGGTCGGGTATTTTCTTCTGAGGAAAGTCTTAGAAAAAGTGAACGATTGACGACTCTAGGAACTTTGGCGGCTGAAATTGCACATGAAATAAGGAATCCCCTAATGGTAGTCAGATTGCTTTTTGATTCCTTGGAGTTGAATGACGGTGCAAATGCTCACCAAGTTAAAGACCTGTCAATTATTCGTGAAAAGCTTAAACACTTAGACCAAATTTCGGGACGTATTTTAGACTTTGGAAAAAGTAGGGAATCTTTTCGTGTAAAATGTCACATTCAAGATATTATGAGTGATGTTGCATTGCTTGTAAGGCTCAAACTGGAACAGTCAAAAGTCACATTGAGCACGAATGATATAACATCAAAGTGCTTGGTTTTTGTCGATAAAGGACAAATTCAGCAGGCTATTTTAAACCTGATTTTAAATGCTTTGGGTGCGATGCCTGAAGGAGGGCACCTGACTTTGGAAACTTCAATTGAAAAAAACAAACAAGTTCATGTACTCGTTAAAGATTCAGGGACGGGTATTCCTGAGGAATTAAAATCTCAAATATTTGATTCTTTTCTAACTGCCAGGGTAGGGGGTACCGGTTTGGGACTGACTATCTCGAAAAGAATTCTCCGTGCTCATGATGGAGACCTTGAGTTATTGGAATCTACCCCAGAGGGTACAGTTTTTAAACTAAGTTTGCCAATTTCAGAATAAAGATCTTTACACTTCGTGGTAGTATTTTTCGTCGTGCAGAGCGGTGCTTATCATCTCTCTTAATTCGAGAAATTTTGCTGGTTCCAACTTATCCTCTGAAGACTTGGCCCCAATATTAAAAATGTCAGTTGCAATCCCCTGCTCAGTAGCAATACGGGCAAATTCAATATTGAAACCGCAATGTGAAATTGTTTTTGCGAGCAGATGAAGAAGACCAACTTGGTCGGGTGCTTTTACTTCCACTATGGTTCTCCCCAAATTTACATCTCTGTATACATCAACTTGTGAGGGAATGCGTTGTCCTAACTTTTCATTATTTGAAAACAGACGATTACCATCCAGTTTTTTTCTATGTTCCATAACCTGATCATCTGGTGAACTTTTTCCAGTTAGAAAAGACTGGATGTTTTGTTCGCAAATCCTTTTTGTTTCTTCATCTTCTACAAATCCACTTTTTTCTACCTCTACATAGAACACATCAATAGCTAGCCCATCTTTTCGAGTAACGGCACGGGCACCTAAAATATTGAGTCCGGATATAGAAATTGCCCCGGTAATTTTTTCAAACAGACCAACCTGATCGGGAGTAACAATGTCGATCACTGTGAGCGTTCTTCTTACATCGTTTCTCCAGTTCATAATGGGTGTACCAACTTTTTCACCACTGGTAATATATTGGTGAACCATCTCAACATGAAGAGCAACCTCTTCCCTTCCGGAATGAGAGAAATAACGAATTGGAACTTGATCAAGGTGAGCTCGCAATTCTTGATCAGTGACCCCTTCAATTTGTAAGTCCATAAAGGAATTTTTAAGAGATTCTGGATCCATTGGAGCCCTTTTCCCCTCAAGAACATTGATTGTATTTGAATACAATTGTGTATGGAGTTCCTCTTTGTGTGCATTCCACAAGTCGGGTGCGGTTGCATTGGCATCACAAAAAGTGTGTGCATATAAAAATCTAAGCCTTTGTTCACCTTCTACAAATTTAGCAAATCCATCGATGACTTCCGGATCATCGAGATCAAATTTGTTTGCATATCTGACCATTTCCAAATGATTTCGAACAACAAATAAGATGCGATCGTGCATTTCTTCAGAAATACCAAGTCTTTTAAGTAACGAGATTGAGATTTCAACACCTCTTTCACAATGTCCCTTGGGTCCTTCGTCTTTTCCCAGGTCATGTAAAAATAAAATTAAATACAGCAGACCAGGTACTTCATTTTTTCTTAAAGCGTTAAGGTACTGTTTTGATCCTGGTCTTTTCTCCTGAAAAATTTCATCTAACACGGTAATACAATGCAAAACATGAACATCTGCGGTGAACCGGTGATAGAGGTCGTGTTGTACCTTGCAGGTAAGCCTCCCAAATTCTGGAATAAATCTACCAAGTACGCCCAATTCATGCATTTCGCAAAGAGTGGGGCTGACATTTCCAACTTCTTGAAGAACGGATCGAAAAGTTACATTGGCTGAAGGAGAATTGATTAATGTTGAATCAATGAGGGCAAGGCGATTTCTCACCAAAGAGCGTAAGTCTGGTGTTAAAGATGCAGACAGTCTTTGAGAATGACGGAACAGTCTAAGGATACGTTCCGGATCTTTATCAAAAACATCTGCACTGGAAGCACTTAGTTTATTGTCAATTAAATCAAATCCATCCACATTTTGAGTGGGTGCTGAACGGTAAGCAGAAAGTACTTTTCGGAAACTGATTTTCGAGGTCGAGCCTGAAGTTGCGTAAACCAGTCTTTGTTCAAGGATGTCGCTAGTTTGGCGAATGGTACGGGCACTTGAATAGTAATCTCCCATAAATAACTCGACTCTTCTAAAAATATCTTCTTCTTTATATCCCAAGCCAAGTGCCACTTCAGGTTGTTTTTCTAGATGCAGGATATCCACAGGTCTTTTGCTTAAAAAATGCAATTCATTTCTGACTCGCAGTAGAAATGAATAGGCATCTGAGTAAGATACTGATTCCTGTTCTGAAAGATATTTTCTTCGCACTAGCCCCCCTAATCCTTGGTTACCAAACTTCACCTTGGCCATCCATAAGACTCCTTGGAAATCGCGTAAGCCACCAGCCCCACTTTTCACATCCGGGGCTTGTAGAAAAACAGTGCTCTCCTTTTCCTTCCTTCTTTGCCTTTGATGTTCATAGAGTTCATTTAAATATTTTTCTGGATCATTCTTGCGACAATGACTGAGGAACTTATCTATAAACCTATTGCTCATTTTCCTGTCGCCACATATGAAACGTGCGTCGAGCATGGAGTTTTTGTTACGTATGTCGCTTTGAGCCTCAAGGATAGCCTCTTTTGTGTCCCTAGATGAATGCCCCACTTTAAGTCCCGAATCCCACAAAGGATAGAGGATTTCCCTAGTCATGGTTTCCTTCAGGATCTCCTGATTTTTACCGGCGAACGATTTGGAATATAAAAACATCAAGTCGATGTCACTTTGTGGGCAGAGTTCACCTCTCCCATAACCCCCCGTTGCTAAAATAGACATTGGTCGAGATTTCCCAATCGTGTCTTTAGCAATTTCTAAAGCGAATTTAAATAAGCTTTGAATCAATACATCCACAATCACCGCCCGCGCTCGGGTAAGTCTTAATCCAGAATCACCTTTACGATGGTATCTGAGCAACATTTCTTTTTCCAGTCGAAGGAACTCCTTGATATCTTCGAGTCTTTGCTTATCTGACTTTGCTTCACTAAATACAAGTCGCTTTTCGGCATGTTGTCTAGTTCTTCTAAATAGCGGGTCGTCTTCCATTGTTGCAAATTGGATACTGTTAGGGTCAATCGGTCGTTTGTGCGAGATAAAACAAAAGGGTTTCGAATTGCTTCGATGAGAATTTTGGAATATCGGTTTGTAGATGCAATTTTTTTGCAAGATAGTCCGTGTATTTTTGGTTTTAAATCCAAGCATTATAATCTTTGTTGATGCTGAGCCTTTTCTTGTTCCCAACGATCCTTTCATACGCCATGAGATTCGTCTGCTTGGTGATGATGGTGATTTGAATAGTTTGCAGAATACCTGGCCTATGGATTTAGGTGGATTGAATGCTTCGTTTGACAAATCGGATTTGACCTTACCTCACAGACTTCTTGAACAGCTACTTGAAGATGAATCAATTTCAGGTTGGTCTCCATTTATTACCTCTATTGGATTGGCTGATGACCGGATTACTGCTCGAAGTTTTGGTCCAAAACCCCGTTCAAGTTTTACTTCAAAAGCATCGGTTTCCTGGATGAATGATCGTTTTGCCGCTAAATTTTCTCTGAATGCTTTTTACGGTATGGAAAAAGACTGGATGGGGCGAAAAGAGGATGGTTTAGCTCTCGACGGATCCTACATTGCTGCACGTATTGGAAATTGGTCTGCAAGTTTTGGACAGCAGGAGCGTTGGTGGGGTCCGGGATGGGATGGAAGTTTGATTCTTTCTACCAATGCCCGCCCGATACCCGCTATTGCTATTGACCGACGTGTACCGGAACCTTTCGAAACAAAATGGTTATCTTGGCTTGGTCCTTGGAGTTTCCACTCCTTTATTGGCAGGATGGAAGAGGAGAGAACTGTGCCCAACCCTTATTTATGGGGAATGAGGGGTGAAGTTTACCCAACCATCTTTGATGGTTTAGAAGTTGGGTTTTTCCGTATGATTCAATTAGGGGGTGATGGGCGTCCAGATGGACTCTCCACCTGGATAGACGCCTTTTTAAGTCAAGATAATTACGGAGCTAATACTGGGAATAATGATCCTTCTAAGGAACCTGGTAATCAATTGGCTGGGATTGACTTAAGATGGAAGCCTTTTGATACCCCTTTTGCTATTTATGGACAACTAGTTGGGGAAGATGAAGATAATTTTTTACCCAACTGTTTGATGTTTCAGTATGGAATAGAGGCGTGGAAAAAACTGGAAAATTCTACCTTACGAATATTTGCTGAATATGCCGACCTCACATCTTATTGGTGGACGAATGATCCACGTACTAATAATATCTCTTACGGTCATCACATCTACAAGGACGGTTATCGTTATTATGGACGTCCTGTTGGTCACTGGGCTGATCAGGACTCCCAAATTCTAAGTATTGGTGGGTTACTCCAAAAAAAAGATGAAATCGGGTGGGGGGCAATTTTGCGTACCGGTGAATTGAATGAAGACGGCACTGGTCGAAGTAGTGTCTCGGATGGAATAGCCACGGATTATTTTTCGCTCGACCTGTTCAATTCTCGCAAGTATCGACGGTTGGGTCTTTCGGTTAGCACTTCGATCGGTTGGGAAAACCTTGAACCAAAAGGCCNTGATAACCAAGATGGAGTTACTGGAAATTTGACTGTAACCAGAACTTTTTAATTTGCATACACTACTTATGAACCTACGAAAAAAGTTTTCATTTCTTGTAATCGGGATTTTACTCTCTAACCTTGTAGTGGGGCAATTTGACCCATCTGTCATGGCATCCCTTTCAAAATTATCGGATGAGCAAAAGGACAGGCTTATTAAGCAATACGGAAGNGATAATGACCCTATTACAAATAAGGAGTTAAAGTCAATCCAAGCCTCAAAGAATGCTGATGATGAGGAAAAAGCTGAATTTTTAAAAGAGGGAGAGATNCAAAAGAATTATTCTAAGAGTTTGCAGGAAATGGAGAACCAGATATTGCAGGACATCGTTCGTTTGGAAATTGCTTTATCAAACGAAAAATCTGTTAGTGACAAAAGTGCAAACTCGGATGCCCTGAAGAAAAACAAAGCTCTGCTTTCGAAGATTAAAGAATTGCGATATCTTGAAATCGAAAACCTCACCAAAGAAATCGAATACGATTTCCGCACACAAAAATTGCTTCCTTTTGGGTATGATATCTTCTCTAAAAAAGTAGATAGGAGTTATGATTACGATTCTCCAATTCCATCTGATTATCGGGTAGGGCCAGGTGATTTGGTTGAAATTCAACTTTTTGGTCAAAAAAACCAGTCCTTCAGCTTGGATATTTCAAGGGAAGGGATTATCCGGTTTCCAGACATTGGTCCTATCAACGCTTTTGAAAATGGAACATCNTTTATTGATCTTAAAAATCTTCTGAAAGAAAAGATTCTNGAAAATTTAGGAGAAGGAGTACAGAGCTCGATAACTTTAGGTGCTTTTCGTAGCATTCGTATCTTTATTTTTGGGGAAGTAGAAGAACAAGGAGCAGTGAATGTCAGTGCCTACACTTCCATGATAAATGCACTTCTCAATTGTGGCGGATTCAAAGAAACTGGCAGTCTGCGAAAAGTACAACTAAATCGTTCCGGAAAAACCATTACAACGCTCGATCTTTACGATCTTTTACTTCGTGGTGATACTAGTGCGGACCAAGCCCTTCAACCTGGAGATGTTATTTTTATTCCAGTTATTGAAAAGCAGATAGAGGTCAGCGGAGCCATTCGTCGTCCTGGGAAGTATGAAATTTTAGNAGAAGAGTCGCTTGAGGATGCTTTTGAACTTGCTGGAGGGGCAACGGAACGATCTTCCTTGGATATGGTTCGAATCGAAAGACTTAATACCGATTTCCGACCTGAAGTCAGGAATTTAAATTATCAAGAAAACAAAGATGAGAAGATTTTTTCCGGAGATCGCATTTCAATCAGTAACGCCAGTTCCAATATTAAAAATGTCATTTCTATTATTGGTTCGGTTGAAAATGAGGGAGATTACGAGTGGAGGGAAGGGCTATTACTATCTGAATTGATTAGAAGTTCCGAAGATCTTCTCCCAGAAATTGATCTTGATTACGGTTTGATTCGCAGAAAAAAAGTCAATGGGACTATTCATTGCCTATCTTTTCAGCCTCGGAATCTTTTTGATGCGAAGGAAAAGATACCATTGAAAGAACAAGACATCGTTTACTTTTTTCCGAAAGAATCTCGCGAGAGCATGTTAAATTATTTACTCTTAAATCTTCGTAAACAAAGCAGGGCTGGAGAAAGTGCAAAAGTGGTACGGGTTAAGGGCTCAGTGCATTTCCCTGGTGAATATCCATTCACCGATTTTATGTCATTGCAGGACTTAATTTTGGCTGCTGGGGGAACCAAAGATTCAGCCTACTTACTGGATGGAGAAATCACGCGTGTTGGCTTAAATAAGGATCAAAAAGCTTACATAGAGCATCTTAGACTTGGTCAAAATGTTTTGGCTGATTTAAACCGTTCCGGAGAGTTTCTTCTTGAGCCTTATGACTCACTTTCCGTTAAGCCTATTCCACTATGGAGAGAAGGAGAAAGTATTACTGTAGAAGGGGAAGTTAACTTTCCGGGTCAATATTCTATTAAATTAGGGGAAACCCTTTACGAGGTTATTCAGCGAGCCGGTGGATTAACGGAACGTGCCTTTTCCAGCGGGGCGGTATTTTCCCGTGAAAACCTTAGGTTGAAGGAGGATGAACAAAGAGAAAGGTTGATTAAACAACTCGAATCTGATTTAGCCACTGCCACTCTAGGGGCAACAGATTCACAAGAAGCCGCCCAAGCTCAGTCAGCGGCTCAGGCAATGCTGTCAAGGTTGCGAAATACAGAATCTCAGGGAAGGCTTGTCATTGATTTAAATGAAGTTTTAAACAATGCAGAGCGTTCAGAATTATTAGTTAAGGATCAGGATAGTCTTTTTATACCTTCAATTCCTTACGCAGTCAGTGTATCTGGGGAGGTTCAGTTCCCTACATCTCATTTGTATAACGAAAAACTGGATATGAATGACTATCTTAATCGTAGTGGCGGATTCACGCAAAATGCGGACAAGGATCGTACCTTTGTAGTCAAAGCAAATGGTGCGGTTATGAGCAAAGGGGCCAGCGGTTGGTTTAGCAAAGGTCCCAATGGAAGCAAAATTTCTCCGGGAGATGTCATTGTGGTACCGATCGATGTTCAACAAACTCGCTTCCTTGAAAACCTGACCTACAGTACCCAAATTATATATCAATTGGCTGTCGCCGCTGCCGCAGTTAACTCCTTTTAGATACCCACATCAAATTTTACAATTTGAGAATTGGAATCTAATATTGTAACAAAAAAGAGAGCGATTGGAAATATTTGGTTATTTGATCCACGAAGGCACCTGATCAATCAGAATAGTCAAGTATCCGATGCTCGTAGTAATCGAATATTTTTAAAGTTAAGTCACTTTGTTCAAAAAAACTTGAACAAAATCTCCTTTGATGTCATGAAAGAATCTGAATGTCTTCTTTTTCAGTAGCAAATGTTTCACCATCCAATCAGAAAGAAATTCTTGATGAATGGGAAATTGCGGTAATCGACCTTTTCCTAAACGCCGCAAACTCTTTTGGTCTGCCCAAGTCCTATGGCCAAATCTACGGACTTCTTTTTTGCCGAGATCAACCTCTTGCGATGGATGAGGTGATGCAACTCCTGCAAATCAGCAAGGGTTCAGCCAGTCAGGGTCTGCGTGCCCTACGCCAACTGGGTGCTGTTTCTTCGTTATTTGCACCGGGAGACCGTAGGGAGCGATATATGGCAGAGATTCGGTTGCGAAAACTGGTGGGTGGTTTTCTTCGCGAGCAAGCAGATCCTCACCTCGAAAAAGGCACCTCCCGTCTCAAGCAAATCGAGAGCTTGGTTAATGACATAGATGATGTGGATGCCCGCAAGCGTGGAGCCCGCAGGCATGAGATTTTATCTGGTTGGCACCGGCAAATGAGCCGTTTGCTCCCCTGGGTTAAGATGATCGTTGGAAAGAGCGATCGTCTGCCCAAAAAAAGTTCTGATTAAACAAAAAGTATTCGTTTCCTCCGATTGGCTTTGCTTGTCGCAAACGGCCAACGGCGGTAGCGTGTTGAGATAAATTCTATGAGCGAAGATCTTAAATCATCCACCAAATATGTCATGGTCGAACCAAGTCCGTCATCAGACGAAGACGACATTGACCTTCTCGAACTAATCCGCACCCTTCTGCAGGCATGGAAAACCATCGTGGGCATCACCATCCTTTGCACCGGACTTGCCGTTGCCTATGCCCTCTATTCTCCGGAAGTCTTTAAAGCAGAAACCTTATTGGCACCCGCTCAGGAGGAGAAATCTGGAGCATCCTCTGCTCTTGGTCAGTTCGGTGGTCTCGCTGCCATGGCGGGTATTTCCATTCCCAGCGATTCCAATGTCGAACAGGTAGTTGCCACATTAAATTCCCGAAAATTTCTCCGTACTTACATAGAACAAAATAAACTCACACCTGTTTTATTTGATGAAATTTGGGATGCCGATGCCCAAGCATGGCTAGTGCCATCTGCCGAGGATGAACCCACTGTACAAAAGGCAATTCAGTCATTTAAAGGCTGTCTTTCTGTGGATGAAGATAAGAAATCAGGTCTCATCACTCTTTCGATCTCATGGAAAGAACCTGAAGTGGCTGCTCAATGGGCAAACGATTTGGTCAAGCAGTTGAATGTGCAACTCCGCGAGCAGGCAATTGCCGATTCCAAAAAACGAGTTGGATACCTTGAGCAGGAATTGTCCAAGACCACTTTACAGGATATGCGTGCCGTTCTTTACAACTTGCTGGAATCAGAGAAACAAAAAGCCATGCTGGCTAATGTAAATGAGGACTTTGCTTTGGAAGTAATCGATCCTGCAGTTGCCCCTGAAGTTCGCGAAAAGCCAAAGCGTAAACTCATTGTCGCTTTGGGCGGGGTATGTGGGGGATTCCTTGGTATCTTCGCCGTTTTCTTTGCTCAGTTCCTGCAAAAATTAAAATCCCAAAGTTCTGAAGATATTATCAATTCATGAGTAAGCAATTTTCAAAAATTTCAGTTATTGGACTTGGCTATGTTGGCCTTCCCCTGTCCTTGCAGTTCGCACGATCTGGGGTTTCCGTCCTTGGGTTTGATCTCGATCAACAAAAAGTCGATTCGATCAATGCTAGTATGACTTACCTTAAACATTTTTCGTCGGAAAGCATTGCCGAGCAGGTAAAGGCCAATCGCCTGGAAGCAACCAACGAACCGTCCCGATTGTCCGAAGTTGAAGCTATTCTTATTTGTGTTCCGACTCCCCTAGATGATCATCGCGAGCCCGACCTCTCCTTTGTTTTGGATACAGCACAAACCATTGCCCCTCATTTGGAAAAGGGTGTCCTTGTCGCTCTTGAATCCACCACTTATCCTGGTACCACAGAGGACGAACTTCGCCTTGTCTTGGAAGAAGGATCTGGGATGAAAGCGGGTACAGACTTTTACTTGGCTTATTCCCCTGAACGGGAAGACCCAGGCCGGGATAATGCCTCAGTCAAAACCATTCCAAAAGTGGTCGGTGGATACACTGAAAAATGTGCGGAATTGGCAGGGGCACTGTACGCGCAGGCATTGGACAAAATACATAGGGTATCTTCCTGCCGGGCAGCTGAAGCTACGAAACTTTTGGAAAATATTTTTCGCAGTATAAACATTGCTTTGGTCAATGAGCTCAAGGTGGTTTACGAAGCTATGGGCATCGATGTGCATGAGGTGATCGATGCCGCTGCCACCAAGCCCTTTGGCTTTATGGCATTCCGTCCCGGTCCGGGTTTGGGTGGGCACTGCATCCCGATTGACCCTTTTTACTTAACCTGGAAGGCAAGAGAGTTTGGCAAACATACACGTTTTATTGAATTGGCCGGGGAGATCAATACTGCCATGCCAGATTATGTTATTTCAAAAGTGGCAGATGCACTCAATGATGAGAGAAAATCAATTAATGGATCCAAGATTTTAATTCTTGGCCTTGCCTACAAAGCCAATGTGGATGACTGCCGCGAATCTCCTACCTTTGTTTTGATGGAGAAATTAGAGTCAAAAGGAGCAGTAGTGGAATATAATGATATCTTTCTCCCCGTCATTCCCTCCACCCGTGAGCATGCTCATTTTACTGGTAAAAAATCAGTTGAAATTGAGGATGCATTCGACCTCATATTAGTTTCCACCAATCATGACGAATATAAATCTTTTGATTTCAGTGGTTATTCCTGCCCACTTGTCGATTCCCGAAACTGTATAAGTAAAAAGCCACAAAAATATTACAACGCTTGAGTAAAAAATATTTAGTTACTGGTGCAGCGGGGTTTATTGCCTCTCAAGTCAGTAAGCAATTACTCGATCAGGGTGACCGTGTCGTCGGCGTGGATAACCTAAATGATTACTACGATGTTCGACTCAAAGAATGGAGGCTCGATCAACTAAAAGCTTACCCCCATGCAGAGAATTTTTTATTTGCTAGTTTGGATATCGAAGATCAAGCAAATCTGGTCGATCTTTTTCAGACAGAAGGCCCATTTGATGCCGTTCTTAACCTAGCTGCCCGTGCTGGGGTTCGCTACAGCATGGAAAATCCTCATGTTTATCTATCCACCAATGCCGAAGGTACGCTCAATTTACTTGAATGCATGCGGGCACAAGGATGCAAAAAACTTGTTCTGGCCTCCACATCCTCTCTCTATGCGGGACAAAAGATGCCCTTTACTGAAGACCTTGCGGTAAATGAACCCCTCTCCCCCTATGCAGCCTCCAAGAAGGCGAGTGAACTCATGGCTTACAGTTACCATAAACTTTACCAAATGGATGTATCCGTGGTGCGGTATTTTACTGTTTTTGGACCCGCCGGCCGTCCTGACATGTCCCCTTATCGATTCATTAAATGGATCGCCGAGGAAGAAACCTATTNAAATGTTTGGNGATGGTTCNCAATCNCGNGATTTTACNTATGTGGATGATATAGCNNGNGGAACCATTGCNGCNATTCAGGATGTNGGCTATNANATNATCAATCTGGGAGGCGGNNGAAATCCNGTATCNTTAAACACCATTATTTTTAAGCTCGAGAAGTTGATCGGCAGAAAANCAAAGATTGATCNCAAACCTTTTCATGTAGCGGATTTGATGGAGACTTGGGCNGATATTTCNAANGCNANAANNTTANTGGNTTGGGAACCNCAGGTTTCTCTTGANGAAGGACTCGAAAAATCAGTTCAGTGGTATATGGACAACCGACATTGGCTTAAGGAGGTACAAGTCTGAGCACCGCACCACAGATTTCTCTTATCGGCTGTGGGTATTGGGGTAAAAACCTTTGTCGAAATTTTCACGCATTAGGGGCTCTTTCTTCCGTAGTCGATGCTACTGAGAACGGACAATCAACTGCCCGCTCCATTGCTCCTAATGCTCAACTAACGGATAGCTTGAATGATGTGTTGAGGGATGATCAAATTCAGGGCGTTGCTTTGGCTACACCTGCTGAGACCCATGCTGAACTTGCCGTTCAAGCGATGCAGGCAGGTAAAGATGTTTTTGTGGAAAAACCCATGGCTTTGACCTTGGAATATGCCGAAAAAATGAAAAGTGTAGCGGAAGAAACTAATCGTATTTTGATGGTCGGTCATCTGCTTGAATACCACCCTGCGGTTCTCAAACTTCGTGAAATGATTGATTCCGGTGAGCTTGGGAAAATTAATTACATTTATTCCAATCGCTTAAATTTCGGAAAGGTTCGGACCGAGGAAAATGCACTTTGGAGTTTTGCTCCACATGATGTCGCAGTAATTCTTCGTTTGATGGGTCATGCACCTGTTGAGGTTTCTTCCTGTGGTGGATCATACCTTACCAATGGAATAGCAGATACCACCATGTCCAATCTTAGATTTTCCGATGCATCCCGGGCTCATATTTTTGTCAGCTGGTTGCATCCATTCAAAGAACAGCGTCTCGTGGTCGTGGGAGATAAAAAGATGGCTATTTTTAATGATGTCGCACCCTTTGGTGAAAAACTTCAATTATACCCGCAAAATGTTGAGTTCGAAGGTGCTACGCCCTTGCTCAAAAAAGAAGATGCCGAATTTGTTGAGCATGCCGACACCGAGCCATTGAGGGAGGAATGTGCTCATTTCCTTGAATGTATTCAATCGAGAAAACAATCCCTAACCAATGCCCAATCCGGTATTGATGTTTTAAATGTTCTCCACGCCTGTCAACAAAGCATCGAACAAAATGGAGTGCCGGTTGCCTTGTGAGTGATGCCAGTCCAACAAAAATTCATCCGTCCGCAGTCGTGGACAAGGGTGCGACCATTGGAGAGGGTACAACAATTTGGCATTTTTCTCATATTTGTGCGGGTGCAGTAATTGGAAAAAGCTGTTCGATTGGTCAAAATATTCTCGTCGCTGACAATGCCTCACTTGGAAACAATGTGAAGGTACAAAACAATGTGGCAATTTACGGTGGAATAACTGTGGAAGATGATGTTTTTCTGGGACCTTCTTGCGTGCTCACCAATGTGACCAACCCACGTTCGCAAGTAAGTCGGAAATCTCTTTACGAAAAAACTTTGATCAAGAGAGGGGCAACCATCGGAGCCAATGCCACCGTAGTCTGTGGAATTACCCTCGGTCGCTACTGCTTTATCGGTGCTGGTGCCGTTGTCACAAAAGACATTGTAGATTACGGTTTGGTTTTAGGCAATCCCGGCAAATTATCTGGCTTCATGAGCCGCCATGGGCATAAACTCAAATTTGATAATGGGGGTAGGGCAACCTGCCTAGAATCCAACTTCTCCTACGAAATAGTAGATGGACAAGTCCGTTGCTTGGATTTAGATGAAGAAAAACCTCTTCCAGATGACCTATCGATTGGTTCCAAAGCTTATGATTCTTTTAGAATTTCTGAAACTGACTAGTTTATAATTTGAAAAAAGCTCTTATCACGGGAATTACCGGGCAAGACGGTTCTTACCTAACGGAATTGCTCTTGGAAAAAGGATATTATGTTTATGGTATTGTTCGTCGGTCCAGTTCGATGAACCGTTGGCGAATCGACCACTTGGTCAAAGATGAAAATATTTATGGAAATTCGCTTTTTTTAGATTATGCCGATTTGTCCGATGATGCTTCACTCCGTCGAATCTTTTCCAAAGTAAATCCTGATGAAGTCTATCACTTAGCTGGTCAAAGCCATGTGGCATTGAGTTTTGAGATTCCTGAGCTTACTACCCACGAAATCTCAAACGCGACTGTCAAACTTTTAGAGATTTGCCGGGATCAGGCACTTCCGCCCAAAATCTATCTCGCGGGTTCCTCAGAAATTTTTGGTCATGCACAAGAATCAATCCAAGCAGAGGATACGCAGTATAGCCCAACCTCACCCTATGGAGTCTGCAAGGAATTCTGTGTGCAAATGGGGAAAGTCTATCGGTCTGGATATGGTATGCATGTTTCTAATGGTATTCTCTATAATCATGAATCACCCCGCCGAGGGGAAAACTTTGTCACTCAGAAAATTGTTCGAGGTGCGGCATCGATCGCCCAAGGAAAGGCTGAATTTTTAGAACTTGGTAATCTAGAAATTGAACGGGATTGGGGCTATGCGCCTGATTTTGTCCGGGGTATGTGGAAGATGCTCCAGCAGGAACAAGCGGGTGATTATATTCTAGCGACTGGAAAAACGCACAAGCTATCCGATTTACTCCAACTGTCTTTTGAATATTTTGGGCTCAATCACCGGAAACATGTCCGGGTCAACCCAAAGTTTGTTCGCCCAAATGAGCCTGCTTATCTTTGTGGCGACTCCTCCAAGGCCCAAAAAATACTTGGATGGAAACCATCAGTTACATTTGAACAAATAATAAAGGGCATGTGCGAAGCCGCAGAAAAATCCATTCAACGTGGAAAACTTTAAACTATGGAATTTATCGACCTTAAAACCAGGCATCAATTAATACAAGAGAAGATTAATGCTCGTATTCAAAAGGTCATGGAGCATGGCCAATTTATTTTAGGTCCAGAAGTAAAGGATTTAGAGGAAAAACTTTGCCTATACACGGGTTCCAAACATTGCGTAACCGTATCAAGTGGTACCGATTCTTTGCTTATTGCATTGATGGCATTGGGTATTGGAGCAGGAGATGAGGTCATCACTGTTCCCTATACATGGATATCCACCGCAGAGGTAATTTCACTTCTTGGAGCCAAACCCGTGTTTGTGGATATTCGTTCAGATACTTGGAATATGGACGAAACCCGGCTGGAGTTAGCTATTACTGAAAAAACCAAAGCAATTATGCCCGTTTCCATTTATGGCCAATGTTCAGATATGGATGCCATTAATGATATCGCTCAGAAGTATAACCTACCAGTTATCGAAGATGCCGCACAGAGCTTTGGAGCAA
>NHDJ01000098.1 GCA_002167265.1 Verrucomicrobia bacterium TMED56
AATTTAAATGAGAATTTCTTTTGGGTGAGTACGGATGATCTCAATGACGGGCTCAACCGAAAGGGGAAACAAATTAAGGACGACTTACATTATTCAGCCGAGGGGTACAAGGAGTTAGGCAGACGTTTTGCCGAGGCCTGCCTCAAGGTTGTAAATCAAAAAAGGGCACCATGAGACCACCACTTTTTATCCTTTCCATCTTACCTTTGCTTTGCGGAATAAGTAAGGTGAAGTTGCCAGGAATTTTCACGGACAACCTCGTGTTTCAACAACAAAGTGGCAACCCTGTCTGGGGTTGGGCAGAACCGGGGGAAAAAGTGACCGTTTCCACAAGCTGGGGTTCTTCTGATTCAGCGACCGCGGACGGGGACGGAAAATGGATGGTGGTTTCTTACACTTCCAAAGCCGGCACGGGACACAAGGTCACAATCGAGGGGAGTAAGAAGATCGTTTTAAAAAATGTGGCGGTCGGGGAGGTCTGGTTATGTGCCGGGCAGTCCAATATGGGATGGTCCGTGGGGAATTCATTTGAGGCGGAAAAAGAGGCCGATGTGAATTTGCCAAATTTTAGAATTTTTAAATCCGCCCGTGAACATTGGCACGAACCGCTTGAGGAAAACCGGGACCGTTTGGCAAAATGGAAGCCATGCGATCCAAAGTCTGCCCTGGAGACTTCTGCGGTTGCTTATTATTTCGGGAAAAAGTTGCATCAGGAACTGAATGTTCCAGTGGGTATAATTCAGCGGGCCTTTGCGGGTACGCCTATCGAGGGGTGGATGCCCTGGGAAATTCAAAGCAATGATCCGAGAGCTCTGGAGCATAAAAAGGGACTGGATGATTCCTCAAATCGAATGATTGCAAGGGGAGAAACCAGGCAAAAGGCATTGGATGCATTTCAGAAGGAACTTCGAGAGTATAATGCGAGGATCGACCGGGGGGAGACCATGAAAAATACAACCCGGGCGTTATCCCCACCGATCATCACCAAGCCTGCAGCTCTCGGCCATCAGTATCCGGGGCATATTTTCAATGCGATGATTGCCCCGGTTTGTCCTTATGCCATACGGGGGATGGTTTGGTATCAGGGGGAGAGGAATGCCAAAAATAGTCCGCAGGCTGAACACTACCGCAAGCAGCTTAAACAAATGATTGGATACTACCGTAACCTCTGGCACGGGAAATCCTGGGGTGCCGTGAGTGATGGGTTTCCGGTTTATTTTACCCAGTTACCCAGCTGGAATGCTCCCCAGTCCAAGCCTGTGGAGGGAGTGGAATCGCCATGGATCGTGAGTAGGGAGAGCATGAGGCAAGTTTCCGGAGAACTCTACAGTACGGGGATGGCTGTCACCATCGATACGGGTGACTCAATTTTGCTGCATCCCAAAAACAAGAAACCGATTGGGGTCAGGCATGCCTACCTGGCTCTGGGAAAAACCTACGGCTTGCCTGTAGTACATGAAGGCCCGGTTTTTTCAGATTACAAGATTAAGGGTAACAGGATAGGGTTAAATTTTACATCCATCGGTTCGGGCTTAACCGGTGGTAGTGATAAACCACTGGATTCATTCGCAATAGCCGGGAAAGACCGCAAATGGTACTGGGCTGAAGCAAAAATCGATGAAGATTCCATTCTTCTGACCTCCCCAAAAGTGANGAAACCGGTAGCCGCACGTTACGCATGGGGTATGAATCCTTCCCAGAGGAACCTACTTTATAATCAGGAAGGTTTTCCCGCTTCCCCTTTTCGGACGGATGACTGGCCGCTTTATGATCCAAAGGCAGAATTGGTAGAAGTNACCAAACCGGAAAAACCGAAACGATATGAGGCNAAAGACTGGTCGCGACCGGTTTTAAAATAGAGATGTACAAAGTTTTCCTTTTCTGTCACTTCCCCCTTTATCTCTTAGTTGGGGCAAGTCCCAATGTCATCATCATCCAGACGGATGAGCATAATTTGCGTACTCTTGGCTGCTATCGAGAGCAAATGAGNCCGGAGCAAGCCTTCGTCTGGGGTAAGGGCAATCAGGTGGACACGCCNCACATTGATTCCCTTGCCAGGGATGGATTGATTTGCACCAATTACTTCGCATCCTCCCCGGTTTGCACACCATCCCGGGCCTCATGGGTATCCGGACTTTATCCTCAGGCTACGGGATCTCCAAGTAACAATCTNCCGTTGAATGACTCGATCATTACATTTGCAGAAGTTTTGCGTAAGCGGGGGTATGCAACATCCTATCTGGGAAAGTGGCATTTGGATGGGGATGCCAAGCCGGGTTGGGAACCTGCCCGTAAGTTTGGGTTTTCAGATAACCGGTTCATGTTCAACCGTGGACATTGGAAAAAATTTGAAATGACCAAGGATGGTCCGCAGGTGGCCGCCCGCAAAAAAGGCGNGCCGAGCTACGACCTGGACGGGGCTGATGATAAAAGTTTTGCCACTGATTGGNTGGTCGACCGTAGNTTGGAAATCCTCGAGCGTGATAAAAAGAAANCTTTTTGTCTGATGCTCGCACTTCCCGATCCACACGGGCCNAACACGGTGCGGGCACCCTATGACACCATGTACGATCACCTGACTTTTNAGCAACCCGTAACCATGCGCAAGGTTCTGGCCGCNTTGCAAAACCGGCCAGGCTGGGTGACCGGATCCAATGCANTGAAAATGTTAAGCCAGACCACCCTGTCCAGGTATTTTGGGATGGTTCGNTGTATCGATGACAATGTGGGGAAAATTCTCCGCTTCCTTGAGGCAAGCGAACTTACCGAAGATACGATCGTCGTGTTTACCTCGGATCACGGTGATATGATGTGTGAACATTGCCGGATGAATAAGGGGCTCCCCTACAAGACTTCAGTGGGCATTCCCTTTGTNTTGCGCTATCCGGCCAAGGTTCCCGCGGGTAAAGTCATTCACACAGCTTACACNACGGTTGATTTCTTTCCCACGCTGATGGGACTGATGGGGATTTCNGATGGATTACCCAAGATGCATGGCCTCGATGCCTCGATTGCCTACACCAATAAGAAAAAGGAAGTTGCCAGGGACCGGATCGTCTATGTCCGGCACTCCGCAGGAGCCTGGGTGGCTGCCTTTGACCGCCGTTACAAACTTGTGATCTCGGGCCTTGACCAGCCCTGGCTCTATGACTTGGAGAAGGATCCGGATGAACTGATCAATTATTACGGGCGAGAAGGGTACGAAGATCCTTTCCGGCGATTGAAAAAGGAACTGCTCGTCCAAATGAAAAAATTTAAGGAACCTGCACTGACTGAGAAAAAACTGCGATTCAAATAGCATAAAGTACTCTTTTGCTTGGATTTCCCTGGAGAATTCATTCATGCTTATTTTTTATGGATAAGAAGGACATCGTGGAGGTTCTGGAACGCATCGGGACGATGATGGAAATTAAAGGGGAGAACCCCTTTAAAATCCGGGCGTATTCGNCAGGTGCNCGCACTTTGCAAACTATGGAGGAGGACCTCGGAGATGTTATTGAAGAGGGCAGGCTCGGGGATATTCCGGGAATTGGCAAAGCCCTGACCGAAAAGATTGAGACTCTGTACGCTACGGGAGAACTTGAATTTTTTGATAAACTGGTTGCATCCGTACCATCCGGGCTCATGGATCTACTCGATATTCCCGGTCTCGGGGGTAAAAAGATCAAGGTCCTGCACGAGAAACTGGAAGTGGATTCNATTGAATCCCTCACCATTGCCTGTCAGGAGGGCAGGGTTGCTGAACTCAAAGGATTTGGAAAAAAGACCGAGGAGAAAATCCTCTCGGGTATAAAAAACCGCGAAGCCTATTCGGCCCGTCATCTCTGGTGGGATGCCCAATCCGTGGTGGAAAAGATTTTGCCNGGACTGGAGGGTTTGCCTGAAGTTGAAAGGGTGGAAGCGGCGGGTAGTTTTCGGAGGGGGATGGAAACGGTGGGAGATCTTGATTTTCTGGTGGCTTCCTCGAATCCAGCACCGATTATGGAATGGTTTACTGGAATGGATGAAATTGCGGAGGTTACGGCTCATGGAGACACCAAGTCGAGCATTCGGCTGGATGGCGGTATGCAGGCGGATTTGCGGGTGGTGCCTTCCGAACAGTTTTATTTTGCCCTGCATCACTTTACCGGATCGAAAGATCACAATGTCCGGATGCGACAGAAGGCACTTTCTCTGGGACTCAGCCTGAGCGAATGGGGACTGCGTCCGGAAGAGGAAAAAGATTCCTCCCGAAAAGCAGGTTCAGTGGAGGCAAATTCAGAGGAGGATATTTTCAAGGCACTTGGTTTACAATTTGTACCTCCTGCTTTGCGGGAGGGAATGGGCGAAGTGGAAGCAGCCGAACGAAACGAATTGCCCGAATTGTTGGAGTTTTCAGATCTTAAGGGATGCTTTCATAATCATACCACCGCTTCGGACGGGCGAAATACTCTCGAGGAAATGGCAGAGGAGGCAGATAGACGGGGATGGGAATACCTCGGTATATCCGATCATTCCAAGGCAAGTTTCCAGGCCAATGGGTTGGACGAGGAAAGACTGTCAAAACAGGTCGTCGCAATCAACGAGATCAATGAGAGTGGAAAGTTTCGGGTGCATCTTTTTTCCGGATCTGAAGTGGATATTCTTTCCGGAGGAAAATTGGATTTTGAAGGCGTTGATATGGAGCCTCTGGATTATGTCGTCGCATCGGTACATGCCGGGCTCACCCAGGATGAGGAGACCATGACCACTCGGATGATCCGGGCATTGGAGCATCCCCAGGTCACCATGCTCGGTCATGTGAGTGGTCGGCTATTACTCAAGCGCGAACCGAGCCGAATGAATATCCAAAGGGTCATTGATGCGGCCATTGCCAACGGTAAAATTATTGAACTGAATGCCAACCCGATGCGTTTGGATATGGACTGGCGCCATTGGCGAAGGGCGGCGGAAAAGGGTTTGCTTTGTTGTATTAATCCCGATGCCCATGCCCTGCACCACTTTGATTTCCAGCATGCCGGTGTCCTCGCTGCCCGAAAGGGTTGGTTAACCGTTCAGGAAGTCTTTAACACCCGAACTTTAACTGAAGTAAAGGAATACCTTGCATGACTTGGCTGGATGAAATCATGAGTCTGAGGATATGGNTTTTCCTGGTCATATTAAATTCGGCTTATGCCAAGCCAAATTTCGTCATTTTTTTAGCCGATGATTTGGGCTATGGTGATGTGGGTTATCAGGGCGGAAATGTTCCGACTCCCCAGATTGATTCAATTGCCAAAGATGGAGTCGTCTTTNCTGACGGGTATGTTAGCTGTCCTGTCTGTGCCCCATCCCGTGCAGGCATATTGACNGGACGTTATCAGCAGAGTTTTGGTTTTTGGGATAATGTTGGTCCCTTCAGGGTTTCCAGCGAAGTTAAACCAGGNATCCCACTGGAAATTCCAATATTATCTGAACGGCTTAATGAACTTGGCTATATTTGCGGACTTTTTGGGAAAACCCATGAGGGAGACAGCGAGGAAATGATGGCTTTTAACCGTTGGGATGAATTTTTTGGATTTAATAATGGAGCATCTAATTATCTCCCGGGAATGAACCACCNGCACAATCCGATTTTTCACAATAAAAAGATTATCAGTCGTTCGTACGAAAAAAGAGGAATCAATCGTGACCAGATTATTAAAAAGGGGGTTCTCGAAATAGACCGTGAGCAATACTTAACCGATTTGATTNCAGACTATGCTGTTTCATTCATCGAAGAAAATCATGACCGTCCCTTCCTATGTTATTTACCATTCAATGCGATTCATGGTCCATTCCAGGCTCACAGGGAATTGTATGAGAAATATAAATCAGAGAAAAATCATCAGCGACGATTGAATATGGCGATGCTTGATTCAATGGATCATAATATTGGCAGGGTCCNGAAGGTTTTGAGAAAGCTANGTTTGGAAGAAGATACCNTNGTCATTTTTCTGAGCGACAACGGNGGNCATGAAGCATCTCCAAACCTTCCGCTACGCGGGAAAAAAGCTACTTATTGGGAGGGCGGGTTGCGGGTGCCATTCTGCATGAAATGGCCAAGCAAGATAGAGGCTGGGGAGTTATACCGTAAACCAGTCATTTCACTTGACCTATTTCCCACGATTGTGAGGGCTGCGGGAGGAAATACTGATCCATCCCATAAATTGGACGGAGTGGATTTAATGCCTTATCTTAAGAACTCCAAACAGGGAGATCCTCATAGAAATCTTTTTTGGATATGGGGTTCCCGTAAAGCCATTCGGACCGGGGATTTCAAGGCTATGTCTCAGGACGAGGGTAAAAGTTGGCAGCTTTATAACTTAAGGAATGATATTTCCGAACAGNACGATCTGGCGGATGAACGGGCTCTGAAATTAGAGCAATTAATTAAAAAATTCAACGCGTGGGAAAAAGAATTGATCCCCCAGCAATGGGGNTGGAGACNGGACCTGGGTCACAGGGATGTAAACTTTGGCAAACCCAAGNCATATCACGATCCAAAATATTTCAGGAATTCTAAAAACTNATCGAATTGGTTTTGCTACCGATTGATAAACCAGTTAAAAGCGTNCGGTGTCTTTGATTAGTTATCGTAACCTGTCCGTTGCCTATGGTGGTCCTCTTTTGTTGGACGATGTTGGCATCACCATCGATAAAAAAGAACGGATTTGCCTGCTCGGCAGGAATGGAGAGGGAAAGTCNACATTACTTCGAGTTTTTGCNGGCCAAGTAAAACCAGATAAGGGAGAACTTGAACGAATACCGGATTTCCGGGTGGCGAAGTTGGATCAGGAAATTCCCACTGGGGTGGAAGGCACGGTATTTGATCTGGTCGCCCAGGGACTTGGTCAGGAGGCAGATCTTTTGCTGAAGTATAATCATGTGACTCAGGAATTAGCGGAAGATCCAGAGGACACGGATCTCATCGAGGAAGTTGACCGGTTGCAGGCGGAACTGGATCGTACGGATGGATGGACCTTGGATCATCGGGTTGCATCGGTGATCGATCGGGTCGGATTAAAACCGGAGGAAACTTTTGACACGCTTTCGGGGGGGAATAAGAGCCGGACGATGCTGGCCCAGGCATTGGTTAGTGAACCACACTTGCTGATTCTGGATGAACCGACCAACCACTTGGATTTTGCAGGAATCCGTTGGCTCGAGGAATTTTTGAGAAAAGCTGAATTCTCCACTTTATTTGTATCCCATGACCGGTCTTTTCTTCGAAGGCTGTCGACCCGTATTTTGGAACTGGACAGGGGGAAGTTGACATCATGGACCTGCGGGTATGAAAAATTTTTAGTTCGGAAAGAGGAGTATCTGGCTGCAGAGGAGAAGAATAATGCGGTATTTGATAAGAAACTTGCGGAGGAAGAAGTCTGGATCCGCAAGGGGATTCAGGCTCGGCGCACCCGGAATGAAGGAAGGGTACGGGCTCTCTTTAAGTTGAGGAATGAACGGTCCGCCCGTAGGGATCAGCAGGGAAAAGTCAATTTAAACGCCGCGAATCAGGGCCAAATGTCTGGAAGAAAAGTGATTACGATAAAAAACCTCAGCTACGCATGGGATGAGCACTCTATCGTAAAGAATTTTAACGCCACAATTTGGCGCGGTGATAAGATCGGGGTGGTTGGATTGAACGGCTCGGGTAAATCTACCTTGTTGCAGTTAATGTTAAAAAAACTGGAGCCAGATTTTGGGACGGTGGATCACGGAACCAAATTGGAAGTTGCCTATTTCGATCAATTGAAAGCCCAGGTACGGGGAGACTTGTCAGTGGCTGAGAATGTGGCACCGAATGGGGACACCGTGGAAGTGAATGGAAACAAAAAGCATATTTTATCTTATCTTCGGGATTTTCTCTTTCTTCCGGAAACCGCCCGGGCACCTGCCAAGATGCTCTCAGGAGGAGAGCGTGCCCGCTTACTTTTGGCCAAATTATTTTTACAACCGGCCAACCTGCTGGTGATGGATGAGCCAACTAATGATTTGGATATCGAGACCATAGAATTACTGGAAGAGCGACTGCTCGAATTCTCAGGTACTCTTTTACTTGTCAGTCACGACCGTGACTTTCTCGATAATGTGGTAACGGCTACTCTTGCCTTGGACGGGGAGGGTGGGATTACCGANTATTCTGGTGGGTGTGAAGAATGGCTCGATCAAATGNCGCGTAGTCCAGAGAAACGAAAAGTCGCCAACATTCAGCCGGCAAGTCCTGCCCCCGAAAAAAACAAAAAAAGAAAGCTGCTCAATAAAGAGCGGCAGGCACTCAAGGATTTACCCAAACAGATTGAAGAAATGGAAGCGGNAAGGGATCGGATTGCCAATTTNATGAAGGAGCCAGATTATTACCGCAATGTAAAAAATGACCCAATGAAAGACCAAAAGAAACTAGAGGAATTGGAGAATGAAATCTTACAATCTTACGAGCAGTGGGAGGAGTTGGAAGAATTGTCCAATCAATAGGTTCTTTAATTTTGTAATTCCTCAAATGCTTTGACTGAGTATTGAATGGTTCTGTTCATGGGATTATTATTACTTGCGATTAAATTCTTTCTTGTCACAAATTCCTTTTTTTATGAACGCTAAGGATCTTCTGTTAGTTTTTGGTTTATGTCTTTGCCTGTGCAATAGCCTGGGTAAAGAAAATATCTCATCTTTTAGTCACTCGGTTGAAACCGAAAGAAAACCATGGACTGACAAGCAGTTTTTAAATGATCCAAATGAATTTCAATTTGCGATTGTCGCAGACCGCACGGGAGGTGTGCGAGAAGGAATATTTCCAGAAGCGGTTGGTAAACTTAATGAATTACGCCCAGAATTTGTAATAACAGTTGGAGATATGATCAAGGGCGGAGCGGGTAACCGGGATGTTAAAAAGCTGATGGGGCAATGGAAGGAATTCAATTCCTTTATCAAGGGATTTGATATGCCGTTCTTTTATCTTCCAGGAAACCATGATCTTGGAAATGAGGTAGCTGACCAAATTTGGGACGATATGTTCGGGGTGCGTTATTACTCTTTTGTCTATGAGAATGTTCTTTTTTTGTGCTTAAATACCCAGGGTGGTCCTGGTTCAAAACCAGCCCTTCTGGAGGATGAACAAATCCAATGGGCTTTAGCAGAACTAAGGAAGAATTTGGATGTCCGATGGACTTTCGTTTTTATGCACCAACCTCTCTGGTTGATGGAGGAGGGAATTTTGATCAGGGATAAGGGTAAGAAGATTCTTCGTAAGACGGAGACGGGGTGGCCTAAGGTTGCGGAAGCTTTGCAGGGCAGGCAACACACGGTATTGGCGGGTCATGTTCACCACTATGGGAAGTATTTAAGAAATGAAACATCATTCTACACACTTGGAACCACGGGGGGAGGAAGCAAGCTAAGGGGGGTTGCCTTTGGTGAATTTGATCATGCGACCTGGGTAACTATGACAAAGCAAGGGCCAAGAATTGCCAACTTAAGTATCAATGGAATCATGTTGGACGATGTTACGACGGAAAGTCATCAGAAATTGTGGCGCAGTCTTGAGTTTGAGGAATATTTCGATCAAGCAACCGATCTAGACGGAAAGTCAGTCAGTTTGATTTTGGAAAATCCATTTGCCTTTGATTTTGAAGGAANACTTTCATGGATTTACCCAAAAAATTCGAGTTGGGTGATCAAACCAGACGGAGTAAANATAAGTCTAGGTTCCGGGGATAAAAGAAAATTGACTTTTCGGATTCATCAATTGAATCAAATNAAACAGAATCGGACAAAACTTCTTCCGAGATTGGAGGTAAAACTCAAATCTGATGGAAATCCGCTTGAACTCGAAATGTTCATGAACATACCCGTTGAAAGGTGAAGACTTTCGAATCTCTTAGCGATGCAGCCAGCCGCCTGACTCAATCGGTGAACGCGATTTCTTTTGGTCATCCCACATCGTATGTCTACAATCCTTTAAACTATGCCTGGGCGATCCATGAGCAGTATTTAAAATTAGCCGGGCAGGGGAAAAAGAAAGCGGTGTTATTGGGAATGAACCCGGGCCCGTTTGGGATGGCCCAGACGGGGGTTCCTTTTGGGGAAATCACCGCGGTGCGTGACTGGATGGGGTTGCGGGGAGAAGTGGAGAAGCCCATTCCTGAACATCCCAAGCGTCCGGTAGACGGATTGGCCTGCACCAAGAGTGAGGTAAGTGGCAGGAGGTTATGGGGTTTGTTTTCGGAAAAGTTTCCTGATGCCAAAGATTTTTTTGAGGATCATTTTGTGGCAAATTACTGCCCACTGGTGTTCATGGAAGAAAGTGGTAGAAACCGCACACCGGATAAATTACCGGTTTCCGAAAAAAAGCCTCTGGAAAAGGTTTGTGATCAANACTTACGGGAGATNGTTGAGATTTTAGAACCCGATTGGCTNATTGGAGTGGGGGGATTTGCCAAAAAGNGGGCGGAGGAAGTTTTTGAAAACAGAGAAATCAAGATTGCAACGATCCTCCATCCCAGTCCGGCCAGTCCGGCAGCCAACCGTGGATGGGCTGAGGCGGCGAACAAGCAGTTGAAGGACCAGGGTATCTGGCAATAAAAAAGCGGAGCACCAATATGGATACCCCGCTTTTGCCCTTATCTATATTGAGAATCATTAGGTTGGATGTGCTCCGGGATGATGACAACATGGATCAACCTCTGGTCGCGAAAGAAATGTATTTTGTTTTTTCTTTAATAATTCCAACTTGTGCAATTTTTGTAATGTAAGATCTTCGTATGAATTTTCNCCATCATTCAATANGAAGGGAGTCTTTGTGTCCCCNGAAAATCCTGAAGTTGCGAAAAGAGTGGCCAGAAGTGCGGACTTATTATTCATCTTAAAGTGCTTGTATGTATTTAAACTAAATACTGGATTATAAATTATCGTTATTGGCCAAGTTTGAATCATTTCCTTCAGGAAGGGCATCCCATGCATTCCACTCCTGAGATTTGAAGTTGAAGAAGTAGCGTGGAGCACTGGATCCAAGTTCGAAGTAGTGCCATGTATCGGTTTTATGAGTGTAGACCATGGGGTAGTGCTCGGCATCTGTGAAGATCCATCCACGGTCGTTATCGAATACCCATCCATTGATAAAGGGAACCTGGGCCATGCGGGCAGCTTCTTCGAGTTGTTCGGTTTTAATACTAAGGTCNTAGTTTAAGGTATCGCGTTCCATTTCAGTATTCTTTACTTGGGAGGCCAGCACATCATTCTTTTCGGTTAGGTTGGCTACCTCTGCATTTAAGCCTTTGATTTCTTGGTTGAGTTCTTCAACCTCGTATTCCAAGTTTTCAACTTTGGTGACCAATACCTGATTAGTGGCATTTAGTTCCTCGTTACTTGCGATCAGGACTTGATTAGCATCGTTGAGGTTTTGAATTTCGATTGTTTGCTGGAGTACTTTTTCAGTGAGCTCGTTAATTGTATNGACATAGTCCGGTGCCGGTGGGGCTCCTGGTGCAGTCTTGGGAGCGGTGAAGTTTGGAAGGGGACGGCTTAGGGGATTATTTGGGTCGGTCTTGGCCAAGACTTCATTTCCGTCTTCAATTCCNTCATAATCACTGTCCTTAGAATTTGGGTTGGAGTAATATCCAAATTCAAGAATATAGCCGTTGCGATTTTCATTAAACTGATTGTCATTCCAGGCACGATTGCCATCCAGGGAAGGTCCCCAAGTTTGAAGAAAGTCCTCATTGCCCAAATTGTTTGGCTCATTGGCTGCCCATTTTGTGAATTTCCATGCTTCCCCGGTAATCCATTCCCAAGTACCTTCGGTTTTCTCATCCGTGCCCCCCAACCAATAGGTAGATGGTAAGGGTCCAACTTCGTTTCTGATTGCTTCCCATTCTTCCACCGAAGTGATCGTAGCAAGATGTCCGCCCCTGGCTTCGGCGTCAATCTTTGCACTTTTCCAATCGTATGATCCCGAAACAAGCTCGTATCTACCTTTACCGACTTCGTATTCATCGGTAAGTCCATCCCCATCGGAATCTTCAAGTCCACCATCAAAAAGGCGGGCGACCTCAGCGTCGTTGATTGCCCGATTGTACACATACACATCGTCGATCGTACCGTGATATTTGGCACCACCATGTCTGTTTTTCCCAATGATTATGTTGGAAAAGGAATTGGCCTCGCCGCCTTCAAGTTCCTGAGAATAAACTCTCTCTCCGTTCTCATAAAAACGAATCCCATTGCC